>DASYQG010000691.1:0-49677 GCA_036005825.1 Chitinophagaceae bacterium
ATGCCGATAAAATGCCAGGGTATCTCAACTTTATTTGCCAACGCTTCATACCTGCTTTTCCCGCTAAGGATTTTATTAACGATAGGCTTTATTTCGGAAAGTTTATCCAGGTTGATAACACAAGTATCAAAAAGACGCTGGTATTCCGCGACAGCCTGCGGTGTAAATGAAAATGCCATAGACAATGTTTTAAATTGTAAATAATTAGTTTGAAAAGAAATTTACTTGCTACTAAAACAAAGTCGGACTGAAGCGTTTCAAGAGTGCAGGTATTATTGAAGGCCTTTAGCTGATCGCTTACTATTTTCTTACTCTATGCAATATATCATAAAAAAATTCCTATACCAAAATTTTTTATAGAACACAATTCTATGAAATACTTCAATAAAATATACATAACGTATTTTTATACAGTGAATAGTAACCCAGTAATTCTTTTTGATGGTGTTTGCAATCTTTGCAGTGGCAGTGTTCAGTTCATTCTAAAAAGAGATAAGGAAAAAAGATTTTCATTCGCATCTCTCCAGTCCAATTATGGGCAAAGACTTTTAAAACAATTCGAGCTTCCTGGCGACACATTCAATTCATTTATTCTTTTTCAAGACGGGCAGATATTTACCCGTTCAACGGCAGCTTTAAAAATGTTCTCGCAACTAAAAGGATGGGGATGGGTGAAAATCTTTTGGATCGTTCCAAAATTTATTCGTGATGCCGTTTATAATTTAATTGCAAAAAATAGGTATAAATGGTTTGGCAAAAAAGACGAATGCTGGGTACCAACACCAGAATTAAAACAAAGGTTTTTAGATTAAAAAAGCCCCGGTAGAAACCGGGGCATGTGTTAATTGCCTGCTTCTATTTAATAAGGAAGTTTAACCAATTTTATTTCTTTATGATTTTTTCCCTGGATTATTCGTACAACATAAGTTCCCGGGTTATACTTCTCACCAAATTGGATATTTGAATTTGCATTTACATTTCTTGTTTCGATCACTCTTCCATACATATCCACTACATGCATTATAATTTTTTCTTTACCTGAGTTTGTTTTTACAATCATGGTAAAATTGTTTGGGCTTGGGTTAGGTAATGCAATTACATCAAATCCATTTTTATTCCCGACTGAACCAACTTCCAATTCTGCTTTTTGATTTGCATTTGCCGTTGTAGCATTTGTGTTTGAGTTATTAATAACAACTGTACTACTTGATCCAACAGACTGAACGGGTAGATCAGCATCGCTTGCGCCGAATTGATTGTCATAAATTATTGAGCCATTATTCTTGTTATATATCTTCATTCTTATTTTATCTACACCGCTTCCATCAACTTGTCCGTCGGATACTGTCATGGTGAAACCGATACCGCTCTGCCCTCCTATTATTTTTCCAGTGCCTTTGAATTGTGCTATTGCATTATTGATGACGAGATAATCAAAATTCAGTGCATTGAATTCAAAATCGCCGACTTTAAATTCAAATTGTGTTTCACCTTTGGGGTTTGTTGAGTTTTTAAAATAATTCATAGCAAACCCGTAACTGGCTTTACCCATTGCATTCTGGTTTGATCGCAATGCACCTGCAGGAGATTCAAAATAACCACCACCATAAGTGTTACCACCATTCGGATCATAAATAACAATTATAGCGTCAAGATCATTATTTGTGTTGGCATAGGAAGTAATACCTGTTTGATCTGTTACATTCATTTGCAATTTGTAAACACCCGGGCTATTGAATTTATAATTGCCAGATACTTTTCCATTCTGATTACCTGAAGGTTCAGTAACAGTTCCATTGGTAACTGCACTTCCATCTACCAACCACTTTGCTGTATGCTTATTACCTTGTTTATCCCAAAATACTCCATTGAACGGAACAGTAGAACCAACTTTAAATGGTTGACCCGTTTGTGGTCCAGTGATGTTATGAGCAACTACTACCGTAACTGAGGTATCAACCGGTGCATTACACCCATCCGTGATTGTGATCTTGATTGTATAATAACGAGCCTGTCCGTTATTTGCTTTTTCAGCTCTTAATCTTACATGGTGTTCATCTATTACTTCCCAATCAGGCGACTGGTCGCCATCACTACCACCATTAACCGGATCGCTGCTACTCACACTAAGCGTACTTGTTACTCCACAATTATCAGTTGCAGTATAATTGATCGTTACATCTCTCATCTTATGATTAGGCGGCCATAGAACAACTGGAGTTGCACTAACAGAAGTTACCTTTGGCGATTCACTATCATATACATTGATAACCTGTGTACGGCTTGCTGTATTACTACATGCATCTGTAGCGATCCATTTTCTGGTCAATGTATACCTGTTCACACATTGCACATTTGTCTTCTCTTCTGAATAGGTGATCGCTGGTGTACCACAATTGTCATACGCCGTTTGAGTTGGAATAGCCGGAATATCATTTGTACATGAAACCGTAATACCGGTTATCGGCGGTGAGTTGTCAAATACAGGTGGCTTTGTATCATTTACTTTAATTACCTGCGAAACACTTGATGTATTACCACATACATCGGTAGCGGTCCATGTACGTGTCAACGTAAATTTATTGGCGCATTGTTGATCAGATATTACTTCCTTGAATGAAACTGTAGGAAGAGTTGCAAGGTTATAACAATTATCTTCTGCTAATAAATAAGGAGCTTCTGGAATTTCTGATGCACAATCAACTTCGATAAACGGAGCAGGTGGATGATTAAATGTCGGACCAGTTTTATCATCTACATTGATGACCTGGGTGTAAGTCGCAGTATTTCCACATGCATCAGTTAATGTCCACGTTCTTGTCAGTGTATATTTATTTTCACAAGAGCCATCTGTTCTTACTTGTGTAAAAGTTGCCGTAATATCTTCTAGATCAGTTGGTGAACTGCAATTATCTCTTCCAGTGAAAACCGGCGCCTCGGGCACATCAGAATAGCAAGAAACAGTAAGAGGCGAAGTCGGAGGAGGTTGAATAAAATATGGTTTTTCATCATCATTTACTGTAATGATCTGTGCACAGGTACTTGTATTACCAGCTCCATCTGTAGCTTTATATGTTCGTGTGATGGTGAATTTGTTCTCACATATTTGATTAGATCTTACATCGCTTACAAATTGTGCAACGATGTTCCCATTGGCACATGCATCCATAGCAGTAAGATCTGTGGGTAATGGGATATCCTGTGCACATTTAACTGCTAAGTTTGTCGGACACTGCAACACCGGAGGTGTTTTATCTGCTACTGTTACGGTGAAGCTACAAGTGATCGTAGGATAATTAGTCAAAGAATATACAATGGTGGTTACCCCAACAGGAAACGTTTTGCCGCTCACGCTGCCGGTTGCACTCTCGCCTGTACCCACTATAAGATAGCTATATGAAGCTCCGGCTGGTGAAATGATCGGATCAATATTATTTACTACAGCATTACATGAATTTGCAGCGGCTGGAACTGTTTGATTTGCCGGGCAAGTAATGGATGGCGTTTGTGCCAATAGATCTGTTTGTTGTAAAAGAGATATTGCAAGCAGCATCATTATTATCTTTTTCATAAGCAAGGTTTGTATGGTTAATGTTTGTGATACAAATATGTATCGATGCAATAAAAAATGAAAAGGCATTTTAGTGGAAACCCATTTACTTTGAGCATGAAGGCAACTATCATGATTCAGGCTTGAAAAATGTCCCCGATGTCCGCGAGAATTTCATAGTCTCCACTTTATTAAAAACGAATAGAAAAGAACCTCCATGTTTACACATGAAGGTCTTTATGATTGAACCGTCCCCTATTTGAAAGTGATCCTTGCCTGCTCTGTGATTGTTCTGGAGAAAATATTGTCCGCGACTTTATTTCCCTGGTAAAAGCCAGCATTAATACTTTTTTTGTAGTGAATGCCGGCATAAAATCTTGAATCGCCAGCCTCAAGCGCAACATCGTAAATAGCAGGATATGTTCTTGGAGCATAGCCAAGATAATCATAGGTATGATCCGTAAAATTTTCAACATACCCGAACAATTTTTCTATTACAAGTGCTGCAGCCATTGAAAGTGATGAGTGCGCTGATGAATATTCCGGATGAGCTGGAGTGGTCAGGAATGAATTCCATGTTGAATAACCCATTACTTCGCGGATATAGGTAATAGGACGAACAACGCTATGAATATATTTTTCTGAAAAACAAGTGATCAAAGCATCATTGATACCCCCACCTGTAAGAGCGTAGGCCAACGCAGCTTTTTCTAATGGTGTTTGAGTTTGTTTTATCACTTGTTGTAAAATGCTCAACCAGTGACCGGGTGAAGATACTCCGGGCACATCTCTCCAAAAATTCGCCATTGCCTTTTGATCTTCAGTTAAAACAAGTGAAGCCTCATATACTTCCTTTACCTGGCCATAAAAATCCGAGCTGGGATTAATAGAATATTGCAATGGGTACTGAGCATAGGCGTCATATGTACTGCCTTTGATAATAGTTCTGTTATCACCCCAATAAGGTGTTGCAGGATTAGCAAAAGCTGGTGGCGTTGGTTTCCACTTTCCTTCACCGGTAGGAATTGCATAAGGTGAGTTTGCACTCTTATATCCATCGGTTTCTGACCAATTGAATACTGCTGATGCAATCTCCTTTCCATATTGAGTTGACGTAGCAATCACTTCTGCAGATTGACTGCTTAGGAATTCATTCTTCAACGCCAGTTCAAGTGAATCAACAGCAGCTTTATCAGCAACAGTTGCATTTGGGAACATAGCTTTATTGATAGCTGCCAATGCTGCGTTTACATTCGCAGGCAAATAAAATCTCTTAGCCTGCAAATGGCCCGGCAAACCCGTTAAGCCATTCCATTTATCTGACCATTGAGCAGTTTGTTGGCTCATTCCGGGTTTTAGCGCTTCAAACGCTGCAATACTTGAATAAGCAAAAGGTCTTGAGAAACCATGGTTAGGAGTTCCTGTTGCGTTACGCATTAATCGCAATTGCATCGTCATCCATTTGTCCAGCACCTCAGAAGAAAATTCGGCAGGTTTTCCTTTTTGAGCGCTGAGTGTTTGGTCTTCCTGACCAAGTGGAGCCGCGCCTTTATGGCAGGCGTTGAAAACGATCAAACTCGTGATCGTGATGAGAAAGAATGAGACAATAGATTGCCTCTTCATCTTACTAGATGTTGTCATGTTGATAGGTTTAATGATTAATGAAAAATTATTAATTGATCCTGATGAAACGATATACTGCTTTGTATTTCACGTCCACTGTTTGAGTTAAAGATATTGGTGGTGTAAGTGGAGCTTTTCCACCTTTTGTTGCTATACGTTGTATATAGTCAACATCTGCAAAATTCCTGTTGGTGAATACCAGCGTGGAGAAGGTGGTTTGGTTATTATGACCGATAATGCTGAGATCGAAGTGAGCCGCAGGAAGAAAGAGTTTTTTATGAATAAAATGAAAGAGCTTTACAAATATTGAAAAAACAATGCCCCGGTTTCCAGCGGGGCATTGTTTTTAAATGATCGCCTCTAATTAGTGAGAAAGTTTTACCAGCTTTATTTCTTTGTGTTCTTTGCCTTGTAATATTCTTACAAAATATGTTCCCGGGTTGTATCGATCGCCAAACCTGATCAGTGAATTCGCATTTACGTTTCTTGTTTCTATTATTCTTCCATACATGTCTACCACCTGCATTGTTATTTTTTCAGCTTTATCATTTCCATTCAAACTCACTGTAAAATTGTTTGTACTTGGATTTGGAAAAGCAATCACTGCAAGACCGTTTGAAACTTCTGTTGCACTTGCTTCCATTTCTGTTTTCTGATTTGTATTAGCTGAAGTAAGACTTGAATTAGTACCACTGATTACAACAGTGCTATTTAGTCCTACCGACTGTGTCGGCAACGCGGCATCACTTGCACCCGGTTGATTATCGTAAATGATCGATCCATTACTTTTGTTATATATCTTCATTCTTATCTTATCTACTCCACTTCCATCAAGTTGTCCATCAACAACGGTCATAGTAAATCCAACACCGCTTTGTCCGCCAGTTATTTTTCCAGTTCCTTTGAACTGCGCCATTGAATTACTGATAACGAGATATTCAAAATTCAAAGCATTGAACTCAAATGTGCCTACTTTAAATTCAAACTGTGTCTCCCCCTTTGGATAAGTTGAATTCTTGAAATAATTCATCGCAAATCCATAACTGGCTTTTCCAGTAGCTGAGGGATTTGATTTCAACGCGCCTGAAGGTGAGTTGAAATATCCGCCACCATAAGTATTACCACCATTCGGATCAAAGATCACAACGATGGCTTCCAAATCACCAGCAGTATTTGTATAATGTGTAACTCCGGTTTGATCGGTAACATTCATTTGAAGCTTATAAACTCCCGGTGCGGTGAATTTATAGCTACCTGAGACTTTTCCATTCTTATCACCTGAGGGCTCAGTCACGATTGCCTTTACAGTTGTGTTATCATCGATCAACCATTTAGCTGTATGTTTATTAGCTGGCTTATCCCAAAATTCTCCTTCAAAATTAATTGTAGAACCAACGATGAATGGTTTTCCGGATTGAGGGTTATTAATATTATGTACGACTCTTACTTCTATTGAGTCTTTAGTTATTGAATTACATCCGTCATCTGCGGTCACGAGAATTTTATAAATGCGACCATTGCCGTTTGCCGCACGTTCGGCCCTTAACCGGATGTGATGGTTGTCAATTATTTCAATGTCATTATTTGTATCACCATCTCCTGTACCGTTGTCAGGCTCATTACTTGTTACAGTAAAAGTGATACCTGGAGAACTAACACAATTATCGCTAATAGTGTAATTAACAGTTATATCCTGCATTTTATGATTGGGCGGCGTTAATATTTCTTTTGAAACAGATAATCCGGTTATTTGAGGAGAAACATCATCATTGACTGTTATTACCTGCGCACATGTTGCGGTGTTGTTGTGAGCATCAGTTGCTTTATATGTTCGTGTTAATGTAAAACGGTTTACACAGGTTTCATTGGTCTTTACATCGCCCATATGACTTATTGTTACATCTGAGCAATTATCAATTGCAGTTACTGAAGTAATATCAGGTGCGGGCACATCGGCCGTACATGATACAGTAATATTTCCAGGAGAACTGATAATTACTGGCCGCTGGTTATCGGTTACGATCACGAGTTGAGAACCTGTTGCTACGTTGCCTGCTGCATCATTTGCAGTCCAGGTAATAATTGTAGTGCCGACGGGGAACACATTGCCTGTTGGAAAATCGCTGTGTGAACCACTAATTGGAACGAGGCATCCCTCCACCGTAGCCGAGCCAATTAGAAGATCCGATACAACTGCTGAACAAAGACCAGGTTCAGCATTTACTCTAACCGGTGCCCGTGGAATAATTGTAACAGTATTAGCACCATTAGATTTAATAATTATTGCGCCACCGATCGCACCCGTATGAAACAGATTGTAAAGTCCGCAAAAATCTATCAATGCCGGATTGTTTGTAATAGTAATTGTGCCGACCACTAACTGAAGAGCAGATAATCCATTAAGATTCGTTAATGCATTATTATTAGTAATTTCCAGCGTATGGATCTTCGCTAGCTTCAATAGTCCATCAATATTTGGCAACAGCAGGTTATTCTTAATACGCAGAGCCTCTTTTATCAGGGCCAGCTTCGATAAGCCGCTGATATCTATTAAGGCAGGATTGCCGTCAATGACAAGGTCGCCGGAGATGGCTACAAGGGACGATAATCCATTCAGATTAGTTAGCAAGACATTGTTTCTAATTTCCAGGTTATGTTCAGCATCAATATCTGTAAGACCGGTTATGCCAGATAAACCATCCACATTTGCAAGTGACGCATTATTTATAATTTTCAAATCGGTACAGAATGGACCGACATGGCTAAGTCCTTCAATACTGATCAAACCAGGGTTGTTCTCAATAACGATTCCGCCGTACTTAGCATCCTCAAGATTTGATAGTCCATCGAGGTTTGTTAATGCGGCATTATTTCTTATCGCAAGTCCGCCGACAAATACGACTCCTGATAGTCCATTCACATTCGTCAATGCATCATTATTATCAATTATCAAATTATCACTTGCCAAATTACTGGACAATGAACTGATAGAAGTTAAATGTGACAAACCAGCAAGGCTTGTTAAAAGAGGATTGCTGCTGACAATGAAAGAATGCTCGACAAATGTGAGTGCAGACAGCCCGTTAAGATTTGTAAGTTTTGCATTCCCGCCAATGATGAATTTTGTGGCAAAGGTCAGGCTGAACAAACCATCAACATTAAGAAGCTCATCGTTATTGTCTATTGTTAGCACATCAGCAGGAAGATTCCCGACTGTGGTCAAATTTGAAAATCCAGTAATGTTAGTCAATGTACTGTTATTCCTTATGGTAAGATTGTGCTCAACTTCTCCAAGGTTTGCCAGTCCAATAACACTCGTCAGGATTGGATTGTTTGATACAACCAGGTTCTGGCATTTTGTAAGCTCGGATAAGCCATTTAAATTGGCAATGTCTGCTCCGGAAATAGTAATCGTTCCGTTAACCTGAGTAAAGTTGAAAGCATTAACCTGCGCCTGGGTGCTGAGGGTAATATCTCCATTAAGCACCTGTGCATCTAATTTTGAAAATGAGAACACGAACAGTGCGAGCTGAAACGCTACTACAAAACCAACTGTTCTTGCATAAGCATTCAAAAGTGATTGCAGATAAGAATATATTTTTCTCATAAAAATGGTTTTAAGTATTTCAAAATAGATCTCGTGATTTATTAATAAACTAAAAGTGCCACTCTATTCGGTCAAGTAACCACCAATCTCCCTGGCGAATGAATGACCATCGAACTGAAAATTGCTTCAGGTGGTCATTATCGACCATTTCATTTTTAATTTTTGTATCTACTTTTATGATGGCCGTAAATCTGTCTGACTTATTATTTTTTGCGGGGTATACTTCTATTACAGCTAATTCTTTGATAACAGGTTCTTTTATTCCAAAAACTTTATTGACATCGCCTGTCTGGTTCATTTCCCTTTGCAGTTTTTCAAAACAGGATGCTGTCATGTATTTTTCAATCATATCAATATTCCCATTGATCAAAGCTTTTTGAACGAGATAAAAAATTATTCTTGCCTGCTCTGCCATACTTCCATGATCCCATATTTTATCTTTTTGAACCAGGTGACTAAGCTTTGCGCCTGCAATAGATATTTTTATGCTTGTCCAAAATAATTTCATTTGACAATGAATTTAGAACGGTCGACAACCGATCTAGGGTCAATTTGCACTAACGGCGCTTGTATTCTCATATGCGGTAAACCAATGCAGCGAAAAAATCTTGTACTATTTATTCATGTATGGCGGTGTTTAATGCATGAGCGGTAGCAGGAAATTCACGTATGGCACGATAAACGTTGAAACGTTATCGATAGAGTTATTTTTAACCACAAGGGTCTAACTTTAATAAGTATAATGAACTATCGAATCATCAATATTATTCTAATTTGTATCGGTCTTACTAGTGAAGGCCAGGAAATTGATGAAAAGAATTTTATTCTCTATACCACAAAAGATGGCCTTTCTCACAACTACACCAGCGTTATCACACAAGATCAATATGGATATATTTGGGTGGCCACTTATAAAGGATTGAATCGGTTTGATGGAACTTCGTTCACACAGTTTTATTCTGATAGCGGTATTAACAGCTTACCTCAGAATTTATTATTAAAGCTAAAATGGCTTGATAAAAAACAATTAGCTGTTCCAACTTTTTCAGGTCTCCATATTATCAATGTTGAAAATCTGCAGGCCCGAAATCTGATCGTACCTCCAGACCCAATTCATAGGTCTTATATGGTCAACAACGTTCGCGACGTATCATCCGATAGAAACGGAAATATTTTCATTATAACCACGTCAGGCTTTTACCATTTTAACAAGGAGCAATTGGTATTCCGGTTTGATTATTTCTCCAAAATTCAATCAACAAAAATTTCTGCATTCGGTTGGAACATAAATCGACTAGACGATAGCACCTTATTGTTATCTACTTTCGATGGGCCATACCTTTACAATAGTACCCGCAAAGATCTACACCCGGTCAATAATTCTGACAATCCCTTTTATCAAAAGATAGCTGAACAAAGAGCGTTAATGACGGGGTTAAAAGATATGGAATACGCCACGAATGTGATAGTCCCTGGTGAAAATTCATTTTCACTTTTTAATATTCCTGCAAAAAAAGACTACTCTATAAAAGCTCCTTTTAAGATAGCAGACAATTTCGCAGGAGATGAAAGAGCAACTTTTATGCATCTCAATGATACTTCATACATCCTTAATACTAAAAAAAATGGTTTTTATCTGATTCATTATAGCAAGACAGAAAACAAATACGAGTTTATACCAAAACTTTTTTTTGATGGTTATGTATGCAATTCTTTTCTTAAAGACGCGAATAACCGCTTGTGGATAGCCACTAATAAAGGCTTGTTCAGAGAGAAAAGATCGACAGGAAAAATAGTTCAAACAAAACTTAACGAGAGTGATCAGAAAGAATTATCAATACACTCAATGGTCCTTTCAAATAATAAACTATTTGCCGGTACGGATAATGGATTGTGGATCGTAGAAGCAGACAGCTTAAAAAAGATCAAAAGAATCGATCTTTCAAATGAAGGAGGATATGCTAATATATTTCTATGCGCAGCAGCCAGTAAAGATACTTTGTTCACCGGGGTGGGTGGTTTCTGGATTAACACAAAAAACTTTGCATATGGAAAAATTATTTCAAACCAGGTGGATACAGCATTTGATGGGATTGACCTTGTATTCCATGGTTTTCACAATAATACATACTTAAAAAAGGAATTAAAAAATGTATTTTATTATCGGGGTGCTGATGGTCAATTCAAAATTTTAGACTATAGAAAACAATTAGCACGGGTAGGGCTGATCAATACCATGGCGGAGGACCCCCAGGGAAACATTTGGTTTGGAGGTTGGACGCTTATTCGTTACAATAGGAGACTTCAACAATTTGATACCATGCTAAATTCGCTTCCCACAATCAACCGAGCTGGCATTTCACTCTCAAGCAATGTTGCATTTGATAAAAAAGGTTGCATCTATTTCGGCACTTCGGAAAATGGATTAATTATTTATGACCAGGCTTCAAAAAAAATTACTCACCTCACCAGAAAAGAAGGCTTGCCTGATAATACGATCAGGGCCGTCTGCTATCATGACAATAAAATTTGGCTGGGAACGGAAAGTGGCCTTGCTAACTATGATATCGCTACGAAAAGAATTTCATCATTCGGAATTGCCGATGGAATACCAACTGATCCGATGGCTACCTATCTCCTTTCCTATGATTCTACCAGCCAACAATTATATGGCGCATTCAGAAATATAATTTATCATTTCAATCCTGATAAGTTGACAAAAAATGATTCTCCGCCTAAATTTCTTATTGAAAATCTTATAATAGCTGGAAAAGAAACAATTTATCATCCTATCGCAAGTATTGATCTTTCTTACAAAGAGAATAACGTAGTAGTCAATTTAAACTCGATTAATTTTGAAGATGCTTATCAGCAGCAATTTGCATATCGCTTGTTAAAAACAGGATCTGAGCCCTGGCAGGAAATAGGTTCGCAACGAAGTATTATTTTTAGTGATTTGTCACCGGGAACACATAAACTGCAAGTTAAAGTTTATACGAGAAGCCAAAATTGGCCTGAACAATTAAAAGATATCTCCATTATTATCCACCCGCCTTTTTGGAAAACGACATGGTTTGGAACATTTGCAGCTATTTCATTATTTACTCTGTTATACTTGTTTTATCGTTTGCGTATTCGACATATCCGTCAGAAAGCAGAAGTCGACAAAGCATTGGCTCAAACCGAAATGAAGGCACTGCATGCACAAATGAATCCCCACTTTATTTTTAATTGCCTGAATAGTATTCGTGAAATGATCCTCAACAATGAAAACAAACAAGCATCCCACTACCTGAACAAGTTCGCCCACTTGATACGTATAACTTTAAATCAATCTTCAAAACCATTTGTCAGTTTACAGAATACGATCGATTACCTGCAACGCTATTTAGAAATGGAGAAGATCAGGGCTTCGAATTTTACTCATTCGATCGAAGTAGACAGATCATTGAACCAGGATGAAATCTTATTACCGCCAATGCTGATACAACCATTAATAGAAAATGCGATCTGGCATGGGGTCACCTCCCTTGATCAGCCTATGAAAATAGATATTCACTTTAAAAAAGATCAACAGCAATTACTTTGTGTAATTGAAGATGATGGCATTGGCATTGAAAGATCACTAAAGCAAAAAGAAGCTCAGCTAGGACACCAATCAGTAGGCATTGAAAATATAAAACAACGAATAAGAGTATTGAATGAAAAGTATAATCTGCAAAGCACTATTAGCATTGAAGATAAATCTGATTTGATCCCGCAGAATGGAACTGGTACGATTGTAAAACTTCGTTTACCAATTAAAAACGCCATTGTATGATAACCTCAATTCGTACAATATTAGTTGACGATGAACCCCGCGGGCTTACGTCGATGGAAAAATTATTAGAAATGAATTGCCCCGATATTGCTATTGTTGCAAGCTGCAACAATGTTGATACGGCCATTGAAAAGATCACCGAACTTGATCCTGATCTTATCTTTTTAGATATAGCCATGCCGGTAAAGAATGGTTTTGACCTGCTTAAAGAAATAAAGGAACCCCGGTTTGAAGTAATATTTATTACTGCCTACAATCAATTTACTATCGAAGCATTTCATTTCAGCGCTACAGATTATTTGGTAAAACCAGTAGATGATGAATTGTTGATAAACGCAGTGAACAGGGCGAAAAAAAGAATCGCGGAAAAATCGGGCAGCAAAAACATTGAGACCTTACTTCACAACCTGCAACAAAAACAAACACCCAGTAAGTTAAAGTTGTGTCTCCCATCGATGAAGGGTTTCCAGGTGGCCGAACTCAATGATATCCTTTATGCAGAATCTTCGGGCAACTATACCAATTTTCATTTTACGAATCAGCACCCCATCTGCACTTCAAAACCAATACACGAATATGAAGAATTATTGGCCGATGCGGGTTTTGTTCGTATTCATAAATCCTGTATTGTAAACCTTCTCCATGTAAAAGAATATTTGCGCGGGGATGGCGGAACAGTTATTCTTTCGAACGGCCATGAAGTAGAAGTGGCAAGAAGAAAAAAAGATATTTTCCTTAGCCGGATGAAGGAATTTTATAAATTCTGAATTCAAATACTTATCTCTCCCTGCATATAGAACACGCATTGCCCCGACATAGTTACTCTATCACCCCACCATTTACATTCAAGTTCTCCTCCTCTTTGTGAAAGTTGTTTTGCAAACATTTTCTTTTTATTTAGCTTCTCTGCCCAAAATGGAATTAGCTGTGAATGAGCTGAACCCGTTACAGGATCTTCATCTATGCCAGCAGTCGGCGCAAAAAATCTTGAAACAAAATCAACACCATTAGTTCCCGGCGCTGTAATGATCACTTTATAACCCGTTTCTTTTAACAATGAAAAATCGGGGGCGCATTTTTTTACCTGATCTTCGTTTTGCAGTTCGACTAAAATATCACGCTTCTTATAAACACCAACAACCTCATTGACCTTTAATGCTTTTAAGAGCTCATCCGGATAATCAATTAAACGTTCAGGCTTCCATGACGGAAAATCCATATGCAATACATCACCACGTTTTTCTACTGATAATTTCCCGCTCTTACAATTAAAATGTATTGTACCGTTCTTAAAATCCATTTTATTAAAAATGATCCATGCAGTTCCCAAAGTAGCGTGGCCGCAAAGATTTACTTCGATGCCGGGTGTGAACCAACGAAGCTCAAAATCAATTCCCGACTGTGTAGAGGGAACAAAAAAAGCTGTTTCACTTAAATTATTTTCCATTGCAATTGTCTGCATAAGTTCTGGATCGAGCCATTTTTCCAGTGGAATAACCGCGGCAGGATTACCCTGAAATAGTTTATTAGTAAAGGCGTCGAGCTGGTAAATGGTGAGTTGCACGGTCGTTTATTTTTTTCGTAAAACAATTTTGGCCTGGCTGAATTTATAGGCTGCCTCAAGAAAAGCAACATAATTTGGCCACATTTCTTTTTTATCAAAATTCTTTTTGTAAACTTTTTTGGTAGTGATGATCAACTTTTCATTTTCCACTTTGCTATCAGCCACAAATGAACCGCTTTCATTGTCGATACTGAATTTCAGGTCCTGCAATCCATCCGCAGTATAGCCCGCAGGGATATTTATCGTAATATTATTTTCGATCGTTCTTGCAAATGGCAACCAAATATCCGATTGCCTTGTTGTAAGCTCCGTTTGTTCCAATTTTATTTGCCCACCTAGCAATTTACCTACTTCAAACACATAATTCCTGCCAGCTTTTGACAATAATTTTTTTAACGTGAATCGCTCCTTGTACTGCAGCATAGCCGTATCACCATAACGGCCATCTTTTAACAATTCAAAATTTTCGTATTTATCAAGATCAAATTCTCCTTTCACATCAGTTTCATACATTTCTGTTCTTTTCTTTTTCCTGTCCTCTTTATCAGGATCATCATACTTTGTATTGGCGCTGGTTATCTCTATTACTTCATCTTCCTTTTTCTTTTTGCCTTTATCTTTTTGCTGATCCACAAAATATTTCTGGAAATCGACGTTCAAATAATCGCGGTCAAAATTTGCCTGGCTGATCCGATCAGTTTTTTCGTAACCTAAATAAGAACTTGTTCTTTCTACCTTTATCACTTCCATACTTTCTGGAAAATTTACAGTGTATTCCTGCCGATCAAGATTGTCATTAAAATTTGTAACAGGTCCGGGAGTACGATAATATTGATTTGCTTCGGTATAACCAATGCTATATCCTTCCACTGCTTCCAAATATTCATAAGGTGCAGCGAATGCATCGAAATTGTTGAAGGCTTCAAAATAATAATTTCTTTTCCTGGTTTTTATTTTCATTACAAAATCCAATTCTTCAAGGAACAATGCATCTCTCCATGCTCCTAGTTTTCTTGGCATGTAAACAAACATTTCGGCAGGAATTCCCTGGGCACCTAATGCCATGCGAAATGCAGTTGCAAATACTACATTGTTCATCCTTATTTCATCTTCTCTCTCTTCTTTTTTTACTTCTCCCTTTTTTTCCTGCTCCAATACTTTCTTATAAAGCTTTTTTCCCGTCATCGCTTTTTCCAATTCCGAATGCACGGGCCCGCGATAATACATTTCAAGAAAAACTTTTCGCAGGCAATAATAAGTTTCACGAATGATATCATCATCTGTTTTTAATACGCCATCAGTTCTTTTTTTTGTGATATACTCCGTTGTATAAGCAACCAATGAATTGCCGGTAGTTGTTTTATAAAATGCAGCTCCTGCAAATCGCTTATACATATCTTCGAGGTCAAGAAAAGAACGATCGACATAAGCCATGCCTAATGATTTTGAATCGGGATCATTATCAGCCAGCATGATAACACGAAACTTGATACTTGGCGTATTTCTCAATTCATAATTCCATCTTTCCTCAATTGTTTTTTCGCGGTCCTTATCTTGTAAATAGTAGGCCACATAAGAAAGGTCGTCTCCAAAGATCGAAGCCTTAGTATCCATCTTCAAATTTGGCGCCCCATTAAATGCTTTGAATCTTACTTTCATTCCATCGACCAATGTAAACCGGTATTGCTGGTAAAGTGTAGGATAATTATTTGCCAATGAGAAAATAAAGGGAGTAAAAGCAATCCCTTCTGACCGCATGTCCCAATCGAAGGTGCTTCGGATATTGTAATCAATAATATCCCCCACTTCAAGATCAGGGATGGCGATCTTTAAAAATTTTATTCCCAGTTTATAGTAGATCGGCTTATAGATGGAAGGAATATCTTTTTCTTCTTCAATTGCACTCTTCATATCAATATCTACCTGCTTTCCATCAGCCTTTATCACTTTATATTCTGCTTTTCCGTCTTTTCCCATCGTGACATAATAAAAAGTGGAAAATTTCTCCAATGCATTTTTATCCTGCAGTTTAATTCTTTTGTGTATGTACTCACGAATGCGGACTATTGATGTAAATTTTCTTCCTGATACAAGACGACTAAATAGATATTCTGTTTTTTGCCCAACGATCACAGCACTTTCATTCTTCCACTTATCGGGAATTGCGGTTACTTCAAATTCTTTTTCTATTTTATCACCCAAAACCGGCTGCTGCGAACAAACGCCTATAGAAATAAGTAAAAGTAGTCCTGCAAAACTCAGCTGTATGCTCATTAGAAAAAATTTTATTAGTAGCTTGTTAGAATAGTTATTTGTTTTTTACCAGTACTACCTGGTCATTATAAAATGTATTGATCTCTTTGATGAATTTATTCCAGGCTTCAAATTCTGATTTTAATAACACAGGTTTATTAATAACGATCAGTTTTTTATACAAAATGCTTTTCCCTTTGTTAGTATAAGATCCTTCAAAAGAATATTGAGAAGTGGATTTCTTAAAAGCAGCAGGCAAATAATCCACTTTATACCCTTCAGGGATCATCAGCTCAGTTTGTACATCAAGATAGTATTTGTTGTTGAATTCATAATCATTCTTACGTTTATCATCAAACTCAAGCGAAGAAAATTCTTTATTCCAATCCATAATTATATACAATTCATTGCCTGCTTTTGTCAGTTGATTGTTTGCTTTAAAATCAAAACTTACTTCCAACGGTTTTTGTCTTTCCTTAAAATCAGGCTCTTTTACATTTGACAAAATAAGATTGTCATCACCGTGCCGGAGAAAAGATGATAATGCATCTTTCTTCTTGTCGTTACGAATAGATGTGTACACACCCTGTAACATTGCTTTTGATTCACCATTGTATTCTACATGAGTTGTCCCTTTTAAAGTGTCAGCACCAATACTGATAGTGGTAACTGTTTTCAATTTATTTCTCTCTGCAGAAAAATCAGGTATCTTATCAATGATATAGTTTTTCCCATCCTCGATCAGTACTTGCTTGCCTTGTATGCGTTGCGCATAATCATTCAATGCAATAAAATTTTCAGTGCCATCGAGGAAATATCTTTTACCTCCGGCGATCACCGTACATATCATATGATTGTCCACTGCTAATGAGGGGATGGTATAATCATATGGGAGATCGGAAGTGCCTATCCATGTTAACCGGGCATCAAAGCCCGCTACTATTAGCATTTCTTTCAAAAGGTTTGCCTTGCCTTTGCAATCGCCATATTTTTTCTTTAAAACATTTTGTGCAGCATCGGGCTTAAATCCCATGATGCCGTCTTCAAAAGCGATATAGCGAATATTATCCTGCACCCAATAAAAAATAGATTCGATCTTTTCGAGATCTGTTTTCTTACCAGCCATCAATTCATTCACCTGTCCTTTTAATGTTGTTGCGTCATTACCTGTGCTATCACAAATACTGCGATACCATGCATACAGATCTTTTACTGATTCAAACAATACATGGCGTTGACCGTTTTCGGTATAAGCTTTACTTATAGTGATGACATGAGGATAACTCAATGCATGATTTGGAGCTGAAGTTTCACTGGTGTATGCCTGTACATCTTTCAATTTATAGATAACCTTGCTGATGTCGCCATCTTTTGCCGTACTTTTTTCAATGCCATGATTTGAAAAATTAAACTCACGAAAATCCAGTTCCAACCAGGAAGGAATTCTGAATTCAACAATTCTTTCTACTGAGGGAAACGATTCATGGAAATACTGCGAAGTAAGATATTTGACATCATGATAATTTTCCTCATAAGAATAAAGAAACGCTTTTCCTTTTTCTTCTGTTGCAAATTTTATGGTGCAAAGCTTTGAATCATCATGAAAAATGTCTTCGCTTTGATAAGAACCACAAAGTTTTTGCAATAGTACTTCCTTGCCTTTTGGGTTAACTGCTTTTACATTATCGATCGAAACTTGCTGATTATAAAACAAACCATCGTCAAAAGCTTTGAAATCTTTGGTGGGCACAATAGTTATTTCATTCCTTACTAAAACACTTACTTTGGCAAACCCGGGCTTTGGATTAGCATTTAATGCAAAGCTGATGATCGTTTTATAGTTTGCAGCGACAAACTCTTCTTCAGGAAATTTTGATTTCCATGCACTGAGTTGGGATGAATAATCAGTTTGCGAAAAAGAAATAATGGAAATAAATGAAAATAAAGTAATTGTTAGTGTACGACCCATATTCTTTGTCCTCATAAGCGGCTTGTTTGGTAATGGTAATTACTGCTAATCTAAAAAAACCCCTTCTTACTGCAAACTAATTGTGGAAACTTTTAACGACTTTATTCTCGCATCATTTTTTTGATGGCGGTTTCAATCTCTTCAGCATTGGGTTTGCTGAAATAGTCGCCGTCGCTACCGTAAGACGGTCTGTGCTCCTTGCCTGTTAATGTTCTTGGCGCTACGTCAAGATAACGATAGCCCCCTTGTTCTTCCATTACCTTATTAAACATGAATGCTGCAGCTCCGCCAGGAACATCTTCATCGATAAATATGATGCGGTTCGTCTTTTTTAAAGACTCAAGGATCCTATGATTGATATCAAAAGGCAGCAATGTTTGCACGTCAATTATTTCACAACTAATTCCCTGCGTTTCTAATACGTCAGCAGTTTCCTGTATGATTCGCAATACTGAACCATAAGAAACAACTGTTACCTCAGAACCTTGTTTTATCACTTCAGGAACACCAAGTGGAACAGTAAATTCAAGAAGATTGGAGATCAATTTTTCTTTTAAGCGATAACCATTCAGGCATTCGATAATAATTCCTGGATCATTACTTTTCAATAAAGTATTGTACATCCCAACAGCCTGTGTCATATTCCTTGGCACACAAACATACATCCCTCTTAAAGAGTTTATGGCCATTCCCAATGGAGAACCGCTGTGCCAAATACCTTCCAATCTATGACCACGGGTCCTTACTATCAGCGGACAGCTTTGTTTTCCTTTTGTGCGGAAATGTAATGTTGCTGCATCATCACTTAATGGCTCAAGGCCATATAATAAGTAATCGAGGTATTGAATTTCTGCAATAGGTTTTAAGCCACGCATTGCAATGCCAATACCCTGTCCCATTATTGTAAGTTCACGAATACCACAATCAAAAATTCTTGCTTCACCATATTTTGCCTGCAACCCACTGAAACCCTGGTTCACGTCACCGATCTTACCAACATCTTCTCCAAAAGCAACAACAAGCGGGTTGCTTGCAAACAAAGTATCAAAATATCTATTCAATATTTCAAAACCATTTATCATTGGCGCATCAGCTGCGATCACAGCCTTTGTTTCAACAACTTTTAATGCACTTTTTTCACCAACATTATATAAATGAGAATTATAAAGACGTTCATTTTCTTTTAAAAGATCATTGTAATAATCTTTTGCCCAAAACGCGGCATCATTATCTCCTGCAGCATTTAGCATCGAATACAATGACCTCATTACATCACGACGCATTGGATCACGATTAGCAGTAAGCTCTTTGCTAATTTGGGCAATAGTTTGAGCTTTATTAGGAATATTAGCCGCCAAGGATGTCGCCAATTCTTCGATCTTTTTTACTTGTTCTTTTATCGGCGACTGGTATTTCTCCCATGCTTTTGATCTTTCATCTTTCACATGGTTCTTGGCTTTTGATGCAAGTCTATTTATTTCTTCATCACTTGCTAACGAAGAATCAATGATCCATTGACGCATTTTTTTAAGGCAATCATGTTCTCTTTCCCATTCAAGGCGTTCAGGTGTTTTATATCGTTCATGACTGCCAGAAGTTGAATGACCTTGTGGTTGTGTTAGTTCTTCAACATGAAATAATGCCGGAGTATGTGTTTCTCTTGCAAGGCGAATTCCTTCTTCAAATGCTTCGCACATGCCTGCATAATCCCAACCTCTTATTTTATAGATATGAAATCCGTTTGAATCGTCTTTTTTCTGAAAGCCACTTAATGCTTCGGAGATAGATGCTTTTGTTGTTTGCAGTTTTTTTGGAACAGAGATCCCATACCCATCATCCCAAACAAACAAAGCCATTGGCACTTGCATTACACCCGCCGCATTTACCGTTTCCCAAAAATGCCCTTCGGATGTTGCAGCGTCACCAATTGTTACAAAACAAACTTCATTGCCATTATCTGAAAGATGATCAAATTGCTTTAATTCTCTTATCCCCCGAAAACATTTTGACGCTAAAGCAACACCCAGGCCTCTTGGCATTTGACCGGCGGTTGGAGCAAGATCTGCAATCGTATTTTTCCGATTGACAAGGTCGAGCCAATTGCCATTTTCATCGGTTAATGAAGTACAGAAGTGAGAGACCATTTGCCTGCCTGCACTATTCGGATCATTTTTTTCATCGGGATCGGCATACAATTGGGCAAAAAATTGTTCAACAGTGGCTTGGCCAATAGCGAATTGAAAAGTTTGATCCCGATAATAGCCACTGCGAAAATCACCCTCTTTGAAAAACTTTGCCATTGCAACCTGTGCCACTTCCTTGCCATCGCCAAAAATTCCAAATTTGGCTTTACCGGTCAAAACCTCCTTGCGGCCTAAAAGACTAGCCTCACGGCTTAAGCAAGCGACGTAAAAATCGTTTAATACCTCGTTGCGGAAACTTTCGAAAGAAAGTTTATCAGCGGCAAGCATGGAAGGATGAGGGGTATCCATGCGACAAAGATATAGGAAAGGGTATCCGCTTTTTGGGGTGTTAAAAAATACTGAATTTCTGTGCATTTAGCCTATGGTATTTGAAGTTGATGTCTTAAATTTGAAGTCTGAATAAAATAAAATGAAAAAACTCTTTACTCTTTTTTCTGCAATTGCAATTGCAGTTGTATTAAATGCCCAGACAATAGCTTCACAAGAAGTGCTTTCAGTAAAAGAAACTGAATTTAATTTTGGAACCATTCCACAAGGCAAACCTGTTTATCATTTCTTTGAAATTACTAACACGGGAAAAGATCCAATGGTAATTTCAAATGTGCAAACAAGCTGCGGATGCACAACACCAGAATGGAGTAAAGAACCAATTGCACCGGGTGGTACTGCAAAAGTCAGGGTAGGTTATAATGCAGCTGCTGAAGGTCATTTTGAGAAATCTATTACGATCCAATACAACCAAAATCTGTCAAAACAAGTCAAGATAACTGGAACTGTTTGGAAAGCTCCTGCAGGTTCAGCACCAGAAAACTCATCAATCAGCTTATTAAAACAAAAAAACAATTAAGATCATGAAGAAATTATTTTTTTTCGCCGCCGCATTTATAGTAACTGCCGGTGCAATGGCGCAAACAACAAAGCCGGATGATTTTGCCAAATTCAATACTGACAAATATGATTTTGGTAAAATAAAGCAAAATGTTCCTGCTATTTATACTTTTGAGTTCACCAACAAATCTGATAAGCCGTTAGTGATCGAAAATGCACATGCTACATGTGGTTGCACTGTTCCGGAATATCAAAAGGAGCCGATTGCGCCTGGTAAAACAGCAAAGATCAAAGTACAATACAATGCAGCTAACGGTGGACATTTTGATAAGACGGTTTTTGTAAAACTCGCAGGCGTTGATGAAGAAAAAGCTCTTGGCATTACAGGTGAAGTATTACCAGCAGAAGCATTTGATACATGGACAAAAGAGGAAGCAGCAAAAGCAGATGCAGCCAAAGCAGCCGCAGAAAAAACTACAAAGTCAAAATCTAAAGGGAAAAATAAATCAGGCAAATAATAAAATGCCTATAATATTCTTTGAATCCCCGTCAATCGACGGGGATTTTTTTTTAATAGAAGTTTACTTAGGTAATGATAATTACCTTTGAGCCATGCTAAACATTTCAAACCGCGGACAGCATATGCCGGCTTCACCAATTCGGAAGCTGGTGCCTTATGCCGAAGCTGCAAAGAAAAAAGGAATTAAAGTTTATCATCTTAATATCGGCCAGCCGGATATAGAAACTCCGCCAGCCATACTTGATGCTGTTCGCAATGCAGATATTAAAGTTTTAGAATATAGCCACAGCGCAGGTAATGAAAGTTACCGCAGAAAACTTGTGCAGTATTATAAAAAAGTAGGCATTGATGTTACCCACGAGCAAATTATTATTACTACCGGTGGCAGTGAAGCGATCATGTTTGGTTTTTTTTGTTGCCTGAATGCAGGCGATGAAGTGGTTATTCCTGAACCATTTTATGCGAACTATAATGGCTTTGCCTGTGCGGCTGGTGTAAATGTTGTCCCGATCACTTCAAATATTGAAACTGGTTTTGCCCTGCCTCCTATTGAAGATTTCGAAAAAGTAATTACACCAAAGACAAAAGCGATCATTATTTGCAGTCCAAACAACCCAACCGGTTATTTATACAGTCGTCCTGAAATGGAAGCGCTAAAAAAAATATGTATCAAGTATGATCTTTACTTATTCAGCGATGAAGCTTATCGTGAATTTTGTTATGATGGAGAATATGTAAGTGCCATGCATCTTTCAGGATTGGATCAGCATGTAGTGCTGATGGATACTATTTCAAAAAGATATAGTGCATGCGGCGCAAGACTTGGGGCTTTCGTTACTAAGAACAAAGAAGTTTATAATACTGCAATGAAATTTGCACAGGCAAGACTTTCCCCTCCCGGGCTTGCACAAATAATGGGTGAAGCGGCTGTTGATCTTCCCGATTCTTACTTTGATGCACCAAAAGCAGAATATTTATCAAGAAGGAATTTAATGGTAAGCAGGTTAAATAAAATGCCCGGTGTCTTTTGTCCAAATCCCGGCGGTGCATTTTATGCCATAGCTAAATTACCGATTGATGATTCAGATAAATTTTGCCAATGGCTGCTGGAAAGTTTTTCTTATAAAGATCAAACAGTGATGCTGGCACCAGCAACAGGATTTTATGGTACAGAAGGTCTGGGGAAAAATGAAGTAAGACTCGCTTATGTATTAAATCTTGATGCCCTTAATGCTGCAATGGATTGTTTGGAAAAAGCATTAGAAGAATATCCGGGAAAAACAATAGCAAAAAAATTAAGTACAGCAGAAGCAAAATAACTATTGTACAAATAATTTCAACACGACATCTTTTTGATCTTTCCTGGTTATCCGCAACAGGTTTATTCCTTTGCTTAATCTTCCGGCAGGTAATTGATTACTGATATCATTTAAATTCATTTCATAAATTTTCTGCCCCTGCATGTTGATCACCTGCAACGTTGCCGGCTCAAACTGGTTATCAGAAAGAATCGTTATGAGAGAATATTGAGATGCAGGATTTGGATACACTATAAACTCTGCACCATTGAAGTAATAAACTGTTTCAACGGAAGAATAAATAACTCTGCCGCCTGCCAACTCAAGTTTAACCCGGTAAACATTTAAACCTTTCTTTAATGATGCATCAATAAAATTCGCTGATAAAGAAGTAGGATTTACAATTTGTTGCAGCGTTACATACTCAGTGCCATTAAATTTTTCCAGAACAATCTTATTGATGTTATATAATGTGCCAAGTGAAATAGTGAGTTGCGCAGAATTCCCAACAAGCAAAGCAAGAAAAGAACGGAAATAACATTCAACCCCTTGCGTAATATAATTAAAAGTATAACTCTTCACTCCTTCTTTGCTTCCAATAATTGGCGCCACTGCATAATGCAATGAAGGATTTACAGCTTTTGAAAGTAGCATGAAACTATCTGTTGTTACAGCTATTGGTTCGAGATATTTACTTCCAAGTTTATAAACCCGGTAATTTGTAATACCGGGTAATTTATTCCAGTAAAATAAAAATGAGTCCGGGCAGTTGAAACCAACACCAGTAACAGTTCTGTTTGCAATGGTAAATGTATCGCTTGTAAAAACATTTGAGCCAATAGTCATGCGAAGTAAACCAATGCTTGTTACAGAAGGAACAGTCCAATTGTAATGGCCAGTATTCAGATCAACAGAATTCTGGATCGGTTGCCAGCTATTTCCACCTGTACTAAATTCAAGAATTCCATTTGCATTTGCAAAAGATGATTTCCACCTGATCGTATTGTTTGCCGATGGAAAAATAAAATCATTAGTTGTTGGAAATTGCCATTCAAATTTATCTACTGAATCCAATTGCCATGCTATATGAAAATTTTGCGAAGCTGAAGTAACATTAAAACCAGTTACTTTAAGTTGATAACTACCGGCAGCAGGGTTATCAATTGTTATTTGTTCGATATTATTCAGCGTATCTCTTTTTCTTTTTGCTAGCTGTACTAAAGAATCAATATGCGGAAAAGAGTTTAAAACCCAGGGCTGCCATGTTTGACCAGATGAAATTTCTTTCAACTCAAGATCAAGGTCATTTATCAATGCTTTTGTTGCATTGGGAGCGGCTGGCGGGTCATTCCAAATCAATGTTGCTTTTAATTTTTTTACTCCAGCCGGTACAGAAATAGTAAATGATTGACTTGATGAATTAGAAACACTGCCAGCAAAAAATCTATTTGCCTGTAAAGTTTTCAGTGCATTATTAGCATTCAAACTTCCAAATCCATTTTTATAATCAATCTCAGCATTGCCAACATCGTCGGCGCTATTGATAAGAATTGCTTTTATCAATGAATTTGGCGGCAAACTTCCGTTTACCTGTTTATATAAATGTTGAAGCAGTAGTGATGTTCCTGACACCAATGCTGCAGCACCTGAACTTCCATCTTCGCCAAAAGCAACTAATTCAGGTTTTACTCTTCCATCATGTGCTGGGCCTTTTGAACTTAATGCAGCCACGATGGAAAAAGAATCTGTTGCTCCAACTGTAAGAATATTTTTAGCCATCTTAAAACTGCCCGTAAGATTTGCAAAACCATTTATTCCGGTGTAAATGCCTGTACTTGCAGAAGAAGTTCCCGAATTACCGGAAGAAAAAATATGTAGCAATGATCCATTCGTGATCGCACTTGCATCATAAGCAGCTGCATCTGCTCCATAATAGCTTTCAACACCTACTCCATAAGAATGATTTTGAACAGAAATATTGTATTGCTGGTAAGCACTATTTGCATCTGGCAATAAAACAGCAAAGCTCGATGAGCTAATAGTGCTTCCCCATGCAGCGCCTTTTCCCAAATGCCAGCTATTGGCTCCGCCTGCGATCATTGTTGACATAATAGAAGCATGAGAGCTAACAGTGTTTGATGAAAGATTGGTTGAAAGAAATCTTCCTTTGAAATCAATGTCTGTAGTATCGGGTTTATTTTCTTTTACAGATACTGTTATTCCATCACCATTTACCAACGGAAAATTCCTATGAGCAAGATTTATTTTATTTACTGACAGATCAAGATTGCCAACCTGTATTTCCTCTTTAGGGATCCTGTTTCCTTTTTCAATAAAAATTATTCCAGGTAATGGCAAAAGATCAGAGTTTATTTCTTCTGCAGTTGCAACTAACCTATAAACTGAAAACGCCGAAGACTCAAATATTTTTTGAGTTTGATAAACAGATTTCCAATTCTCGTTGGGTACTTTATCATTTCTGATCGCAACCTCAAGTAAAAGCTTGCCTGTAATTTTGGTATCCCTTATTTCCCTTGATAAACCCGGGGAAAGTTTTGGGTTATCAATTAATTGGGCAAAAGAACAATGCGTAATGAATACACTAGCTAAACCGATCACAAACCTCACAATATAAACATACATTTTCCGCCAACAGATAGTTTTCATTCCTTAAAAATATTGATTTCCTGATATTCGTTACAACCGGCGTTTAGCCTTCGTAAAAATCCCCATACTTATTTAAAAAAAGTGACAAAACATTTGTTAGTATTTAAAAAAAACATTTACCTTTTCAAACTGAAAATACCCCACCTGTATTTTTAATTAATCACCTTATTTAATAACACTAAAACAGACCCCACATGAGACAAATGTTGAAACCATTAGCCTTTCTGCTTATTGCCGGTTTTGCAATTACATCTTGCAAAAAGGAAGCGAAACAAACCGCACAAGATGAGATTTCGCAAGAAACACTAACCAAAATCAGTTCCC
Source organism: Chitinophagaceae bacterium (assembly GCA_036005825.1). Taxonomy (GTDB): domain Bacteria; phylum Bacteroidota; class Bacteroidia; order Chitinophagales; family Chitinophagaceae; genus VBAS01. The sequence goes on from DASYQG010000691.1 coordinate 26,228, forward strand.
ATGGTTTTGGAACATCCGAAGTTCAGAGAGTTGATGAGGGATATCTTGTAGAAGGAGATATTATTCTTACAGAAGACTTCCTGAATTCAACTCCAGGTGGAAATTTTCTTCGCATTGCGGAAAATGAACAGTACCGCACTACACTACTCGTTACAGGATTGCCAAGAAATATTACAATTAGCAGCAGCGGCGCTGTAAGTGCTAACCTTTCTGCAGCAATTGATGCAGCTATTGCACGGTATAATGCAGAAAATTTACGGATAACAATGACGAGAGTTGCATCTGGTGGCGATATTGTCATTAGACTTATTAACGGTGGCAACTATATCGCTTCGTCAGGATTTCCGACCAGCACTGGCGCTCCATATGGTACGGTAAAATACAATAAAATGTACCAGAATTACAGTCTCGGATTTATGACAACTGTTATTGCACATGAAGTCGGTCATTGCATCGGTTTCCGACATACGGATTATATGGATAGAAGTTATAGCTGCGGAGGATCGCCAACCAATGAAGGAGCTTCAAATGTAGGCGCAATCCTTATTCCGGGTACACCATCCGGCCCTGATGCTAAGTCATGGATGTTATCATGCTTAAGTGCAACCACAGACCGTCCATTTAATAACAACGATAAAACAGCTTTGAATTATTTATATTAATAAAATTCTTGTTACTGTTAAAAACCGTCTGGTCTAAGACCAGACGGTTTTATTTTTCTAGAAGATAACAAACACGATTTATTCTTGCTTCAAAATCAAATGGAGTTGTTTGCTTGGTAATATCCTTTATCAGTGTAGATTGGATTGATGCCTTGTCCAAAACAAATTTTTTATAGTTAGTGCTGAAATAAATTTTTCCCCTGGTTTTTAAAACCCGCAAACAATCATTGATAAGCTTCACATGATCACGTTGAATATCCAGAATGTCTTCCATTCTTTTACTGTTACTGAATGTTGGCGGATCGAGAATGATGATATCAAAATAATTCTCCGGAACAGTATTCAAATATTGCAATACGTCAATTTGTATGAATTTATATTTTGACAGTTCACTAAATCTATTAAGCTCCATATTTCTCTTTGCCCAATCCAAATAGGTTTTTGAAAGATCAACTGTCACTACTTCATTGGCCTCGCCTGCAGCTGCATAAACGGAAAAAGAACCAGTATAAGAAAATAAGTTCAATACTCTTTTATCCTTAGCGTCTCCCCTAACTTTTTCTCTTGTTACCCGATGATCTAAGAACAAACCTGTATCAAGATAATCGCTGAGGTTAACTATAAATTTTAAACCATTTTCTTCTACAACAAATTCTGATCTCTTTTCTGCAGTTTTTTGATATTGGCCAAGACGGCCAGGTTTTTTCTGACGAAGCTTGAGAAAAATATTTTCTTCATTAACTTTTAAGACTTCACAGATAACAATCATACTCCGGCTTATCCATTCGTCGTGTTTGTCCTCACCCATTCCATGGCGTCGTTTATATTCGGCCACATAGACATTCTGTCCATATATCTCAATGCAAAACGGGAATTCTGGCAGATCATGATCATAAAGCCGGTAACAGGTAACGGCCATCCGTTTTGCCTGTTTACTAAGATGCCGGTAAACCTTCTCCAGCCTGTTCCGAAACATTATAAATTTATCTTCTGTCATACCAAATATTTTGCGAACTTAGTCTGCTTTTTTGTAACCTGATCATATTGGAAATAATCATGTACGCTATAGTTGACATAGAGACCACAGGAAGTTACGCATCGGCTAACGGAATTACCGAAGTAGCCATTTATGTTTTTGATGGCAATAAGGTTGTGAAAAAATTTGAATCGCTGATCAATCCCTTGCAACCGATCCCGAGATATATACAATCTTTCACAGGTATTACTGATGAAATGGTGGCCAATGCCCCACAATTTGATGATGTGGCAGAAGATATTTTCGGTATTTTAAATGAAAATATTTTTATTGCCCATAATGTAAATTTTGATTACAGCTTTATAAAAAGTCATTTATTAAAAGCTGGGTTTGATCTGAAATCAAAAAAACTTTGTACAGTCAGGTTAAGCAGAAGAATATTTCCAGGTTTTCCATCTTATAGTCTTGGAAATCTTTGCCGTTCCCTTGAAATTGACATCAATAACCGGCATCGTGCCGGCGGAGATGCCGAAGCAACGGTAAAAGTTTTCAGCAAGCTTTTGGAAAATGATAAAGAAGATTTTATTTCAAAAAGTTTATTACGGAATTCAAAGGAACAATCGTTGCCTCCTAATGTGCCCAAACAACATTTTGAAGTTTTGCCAACAACACCCGGCGTTTATTATTTTCATGATGTAAAAGGAAAAATAATTTATGTGGGAAAAGCGATCAATATTCGTAGCCGTGTCAATAGTCATTTCAGCAACAACTCTGAAACAAGGCAAAAACAAAATTTTATTACGCATATTCATTCCATCAGTTTTAAAAGCTGTGCCACAGAATTGATGGCAAGTATTCTTGAATCTGTTGAAATAAAAAAATATTGGCCCAAATTCAACTACTCACAAAAGCATTGGGAAGATGTTTTTGGCATTTATACTTACGAGGACAGGAATGGCTTTCTTCGTCTAATCATTGAAAAAAATAAAAAGAACCTTAAACCTGTTCATAGTTTTCATAATTTATCGGAAGGATATAGCTGGCTGAGAACTGTTATTGAGGAGTACAAACTTTGCCGCAAATTATGTTTTTTGGAAAAAGGGAATGGTCAGTGTACAGGTATAGAAAATAAAACATGCAAAGGAGCCTGCATAAAAAAAGAAAGCAGATCATCTTATAATAAACGGGTAAAAAAAGCTATTTCCGAAATGAGTGATGATTCGTCTTATGTTATCGTTGACAAAGGTCTTGAGGAAGCTCAGTTATCCTGTATACTTGTTGATAATGGGAAATTTTTCGGAATGGGTTATTTGCCATCAGAATATAAATTGTCAAATATTGATGATATCAAAGAATATTTAACATCTTACAGGGGAAATAACTACATCCGGAATCTCCTCACCGGTCATAAAGAAAAATTTCCTGCTGCGATCATTGATTTTACCGGGAGAAATAATAAAAAACAGAAACAAAAAGACTTGAACTTATAAACTATATTTGCTTCCCAAAAATTTTTTATGATAAGAATAATTTGTTCGATCACATTTTTATGTTTTTCAATTACGATATTCTCACAAAAACCAAAAACGGTTACAGTTAGCACTCAAAAGCCAACTGCACCAAAACCCGTAGCACCCAAACTACTGAAAGACCTGCGTGATTCTGCAAGCTATACTGCAGGAATACATATAGTGAATAAATACCGCTCTCAGAATATTTACAATTTTAACGGCGCAGTTGTTGCAAAGGCGTGTAATGATCTGCAATCAAATAACCCGCAACTGATAACTAATTCTGATGCAGATAGTGCAGTAATGGCTTATCAAAGTCAATTAATGGCGGATCCGAAAAAGACGGTGAAGCCACCTGTAACAGGTGTTGTTTTAAATGATATGAGAGATTCGGCGAGCTATGCAGCCGGTATTTATCTTATAAGCTTTTTTCGTGAATTTGATATTACCAATTTTAATCCTGCCATTATAACAACAGCTATTAACGATCTGCAAAGTCAAAAAAAACCTTTGCTGAATGACAGCCTTGCAAATATGGTTGCCATGAGGTACCAGTCAAAATTACAGGAAGTAAAAAATAAACCAAACATCGATGCTGGGAAAAAATTTTTAGCAGAAAATAAAAAAAGACCCGGTGTAAAAGTTACACCAAGTGGCTTGCAGTACGAGATCATTACAGTTGGAACGGGAAATAAGCCCACAAAAAAAGACAAAGTATCTTGTAATTACACAGGTGCATTTATTGATGGCACTGAATTTAATAATTCCTATAAAATGGGAGGCCCTATTTCATTTGACGTAAATGGAGTAATCAAAGGCTGGACCGAAGCCTTGCAGATGATGCCTGTAGGTTCAAAATGGAAGTTGTATGTTCCTTATAATTTGGCATATGGCCCGGGGCAATATCAAACAATACCCGGTGGATCTGCATTGGTCTTTGAAATAGACCTGCTCGAGATCGTGAGTAAATGATCAATCAAGATTATGTTTCATTTCAGCGATCTGTGAACGGGTACCAAACACAATTACTTTGCAGCCTTCAGTTACCAGCGTTTCACCAGGTGGATTAATAATAAATTTACCTTCCTTGTTTTTTATTCCTAAACAATTCACTCCTGTTTTATTCCATTCCATTACTATTTTAAGTGATTTATCTTTTATCGCTGGAGGTAATTGGTTATAAGGAACGGATTCCATATTTACTGATTCACCATCTTCACTTGAAAGAAAATCCATGAACTCGATCACATCAGGTTTTGATACAAGAGTTGCCATATGAGAACCGCCGATCTTATCAGGCATAATAACATTATCAGCACCCGCCTTTCTAAGTTTTGGATAAGAACTTTCCTCCGATGCTCTACTGATGATTTGTAGTTTTTGATTCAGCGCTCTTGCAGAAAGAACGATAAAAACATTATCTGCATCCACCGGCAATGCAGTTATTAAAGCAACAGCTTTTTCAATACCGGCTTTTTTCAAAAGGTCATCATCAGTTCCATCACCAACCAAATAAACAAGTTCAGGAAAAAAGGGCAATGCTTTTTCCATTGATCCTTCTTCTTTCTCAATTACCACAAAAGGCATGTTATGATTTTTTAATGTCCTTGCTGCCTGTTGCCCGTTTCTTCCAAAACCGCAAAGAATAACATGGTTATTTAGTTGAGTAATTGCTTTCATATTCTTTCTCGTTTTAAAATATTTGTTGATCTCACCAGTAATAACAAATTGCGTAATGCGTGCAATGGCCCAGGCAAAAGTGATCCAGCTTGTGATCAATAAAAAAATAGTAAACAAACGGCCTGAATCACTCAGCGGTCTTACTTCGCTAAACCCGACAGTAGTAATGGCGATCGTGGTCATGTACAACGCTTCCATAAATGTATATCCTTCGATAGCCATATAACCAAAGATGCCAATGAGGATAATAAAATGCAGAACAAGGAATGGTTGAAGAAGCCTGTATGTCCAGTGTCCCGGCATTTTTTACTTTCTATAAAAGTAAATTAGTATTGTGGTTTTTAGAAATGAGTTTGCCCATATCTGTCCATGGTTTTTTTATGAAATTTTCCTTATCGAAATAAAAAAGGGGTGGCTCGAAGACCACCCCCGCCGTTGGTTAAAACCTTGTAGTCTTAACGCTTTTTAACTACTATTTTTTCCACTGTTTGTTCTCCCGTTTCTGTGTCAATAATTCGAATAGTATAAAAACCTGCCGTTAGATTATCTATTTGAATATTATTATTAGCAATGCCTTTCCATTGTTTCATAACACGGCCATTCATATCCATAAGTGATACATCCCGGATAGTATTTACATCTGCAAACACCACATTTACTCTACCATCATTGCTTGGATTTGGATAAATAATGGTTTTCCCTTTTTGCCCACCTGCTCTTACTGCACGTATTGGACTAAAAGCTTGTTTGCCATCAATATCAATTTGCCGCAAACGATACTGAGATATTCCTTTTGCATTATTAAGATCTGAATATTCATAGTTGAGAAGAGAGCTACTATTGCCATTCATCGCTTTAGTTGGAACAAACCCCAGGTTTTGCCAAACATTATTGCCAAGATTTCTTTCAATATAAAATCCCCTGCTGTTTACTTCAGTTGCTGTTTCCCATCGCAAAAGAACAGTAGAATTATTCCGTGAAGCCGTAAATGATCGCAAAGTAACAGGCAATGTAGAACATAGCGCCTCTACTACCGGGGTAACTAAAGTATTTGAAAACTCTTGTCCTGTAACCTCAACAAATAGTCCCCATTGTGAAAATGGTTCAGTGCAGCAATATGGCGCAGGCAAATTAACAGCACCCGATGAATATGGAGTGGAAGAATTCAATGTAATAGTTCCCGAAGTAAATAAAAGTGGATCGTCACCACCCGGTTCTCTTACACCGTCCAAATCATCAGCATATACTTTATACACTACATGTATGTCTACAGGACTTGATGATGTAAGACCTACAGAGTATTGAAGAGTTGGGCCGCATAGCTTTTGAAGAGCAATTGTTGGATCGCCAAAAGATTGTCCTACACCACAAACATAACATTGCGCTTTCGGATCAGGAGCATTTGAATTAGATCCCCAAACATCTGTTTTGATTATTACAGGAGTACCGCATGAAGTATTAAGAACTATGGTGATGTTAGTAATCTCAAAATGTAAAGTGTCAGAATTATCTCTTTTGGTTACTATTGCGGTCAATCCTGGAGAGTTAGAAGGTTGAGTTAGTGCAACACTTGGATCATGCGGAAAAACAGTTGCAATGAAAGCCGTAACATCTAATGGTACATCGGGAGTAAACACAAGATCATTCAACCCTTTAAATCCAAAATCAAAAAAAGATTTTCCCGGCTCACCAACCTGGGTCCCTAATTGCAAACTTGTTCCCGGATCGACTGCAGGTGTGTTGCCGCCGCAATTAAATATGGGAGGATTAGGATAGTCCGCCAACAGCCATGAATGCACAAAAAGATATTTGAAACCCGAATTAGTTATAATGTCAAATGATGCATTAAATGTGTATTGACATTGATTAGGACCTAACGGAACCGGCGGCTGTGAGCCTGAGGTTGCCAGGTTAGCAAACGCAATATCGCATTGTGCTTTAAGAGAATTAAAAGAAAACAGAGCTCCGCTAATTAGAAAAAGAAAGAGTAAAAACTTTTTCATGGTACAAGGTTTTAAATGAATAAATATGAATAATGGTTACAAGGGACATGGAAGACAGTCGCATAAGCATAAAAAGTAAACCGTCCAAATGCCGGATGTACAAAAACCTAACCACTATTTTATTTAGGGATTTTCACTATTTAAATAAGTCATTTTGTGATATCTAAACCTTGAGCTGTGGAGAAATGAGTAACGGTGATTTTAAAAATTGGGGAATATTTTAAACATACTTAAATGTTCAAGAAAAATAATACCGCTCAGTAAAAGTAAATTTACTGTTCGTTTTTGTTTCAGTATCCATCAATAGAAAAGGGGCGGCACGAAAACCGCCCCCGCCGTTGGTTAAAACCTTGAAGCTTTAACGCTTGTTTACAACGAACTTTTGTACTTCCTGTTCGCCGGTTTCATTATTTATTATTCTTGCAGTGTATATACCTGCTGTAAGATTATTAACCACAATATTATTAGTAATTATCCCTTTCATTTGCTTGATAACGCGGCCACTCATATCGCTAACTGATACATCACGAATACCGTCCACATCATCAAAAACGATGGTGACTTTACCATCGCTGCTTGGGTTAGGATAAATAATGGACTTACTTTTTTGACCCTCGCCTCGTACTGCACGAATTTCACTGAATTTGGATCTCCTGTCAATGTCAATTTGTTTAATGCGGTATTGACTGATACCTTTCGTTTGATTCAGATCAGCATAAGTATAAGTAAGATCGGATGCGCTATTACCGCCGGTTGCCTGGCTTGCAATAAACGAAAGAGTTTGCCAGCTGCCGCTGCCGATCAATCGCTGAATTTCAAAACCAAGATTGTTGCTTTCTGTAGCCGTTGTCCATTTCAAAGCAACTACACTGTTGCTCCGTGAAGCGGTGAACGTGCCGAAGGCAACAGGAAGAGTTCCCTGCTCACCGCATGGAGTTCCATTATAAGAAATAAGAAATCTAAAGAGTTCATTATGGCCCTGGAGATTATTATTTCTGTTTGGCCCTGCGTAGTAGCAATATTTTACATCTCCGTTATTTAGCAATGTTCCCGGACCAAAATTAATGTCTGTCAGTAATTGCTGATTAAGAGGATCAGTAATATCGAAAATGCTGATAATCGCGGGTATACTAAGCGGATCAATTAACCCATCAAATGATAAAGTTATAGTTCCCGTCGCAGAAGCTCCGTTTACATCCGGGCAGCTACCACCTCCGTTGTTAATTTTATAATCACCGACACATGGTGTTTGGGAAGAAACAAGGCTTGCTATTGACACCATCACTAAAGATAAAAGTAGATTCTTTTTCATACTACAAGGTTTTATGGTTTAAAAAATAATTTCCGGTAATCAGAAATAAAGATTAAAAGCCTTGCTGATGATTAAATACAGATAAATTTCAAGTCAATGCCTTTTGGCTTTTCAGAAAAAATATTTGCCAGACATTGGAGCGGTGCCCATCATAGGTTATGCCTTCAGAAGTTACTAGTCAGAGATTTTGAGAATGAGAATACAAGTCCGGTATCTTCATAAGAGAATGGAGAGATGAAAATTTTGCATCTTCAAGTTACAAAAAAATAAAAGTGATAAAAAATATTTTATCCAAATAAAAAGGGGCGGCTCGAAGACCGCCCCCGCCGTTGGTTAAAACCTTGAAGCTTTAACGCTTGTTTACAACGAACTTTTGTACTTCCTGTTCGCCGGTTTCATTATTTATTATTCTTGCAGTGTATATACCTGCCGTAAGATTATTAACCACAATATTATTAGTAATTATCCCTTTCATTTGCTTGATAACGCGGCCACTCATATCGCTAACTGATACATCACGAATACCGTCCACATCTTCAAAAACGATAGTGACTTTACCATCGCTGCTTGGGTTAGGATAAATAATGGACTTACTTTTTTGACCCTCGCCTCGTACTGCACGAATTTCACTGAATTTGGATCTTCTGTCAATGTCAATTTGTTTAATGCGGTATTGACTGATACCTTTCGTTTGATTCAGATCAGAATAACTATAAGTAAGATCGGATGCGCTATTACCGCCGGTTGCCTGGCTTGCAATAAACGAAAGAGTTTGCCAGCTACCGCTGCCGATCAATCGCTGAATTTCAAAACCAAGATTGTTGCTTTCTGTAGCCGTTGTCCATTTCAAAGCAACTACGCTGTTGCTCCGTGAAGCGGTGAAGGTGCCGAAGGCAACAGGAAGAGCTCCCTGCTCAACACATAAAGCTCCACCAGCATAAGTAATAAGGAATCTGAACTTTGAATTATGTCCTGCAAGATTATTGTTATTAGCTGGCCCGACGTAGTAGCAAAATTTTACATCGCCGCTATTAAGCAATAATCCCGGACCATAGGTTATGTCCGTCACTAAAAACTGGTTAAGAGGATCAGTGATATCGAAAACACTGACAATTGTGGGTATATTGAGCGGATCAACAGGCCCATCGAATGTTAAGGTTATAGTGCCAGTCGCCGAAGTTCCGTTTACATCAGGGCAGCTACCACCACCATTGTTAATTTGGTAATCAAGAACACAAGGTGTTTGCGAAAAACCAATTACCGATGATACCATCAATAAAAATAAAAGTAGATTCTTTTTCATGCTTCAAGGTTTTATTAATTAATAAAAAGATTTACCAGGATCCAGATAAAAACATCCGGGCCGAAGAATAAATATTTTAATCTTTAGACAGCGCCGTTTGGCTTTTCAGGAAAAAGCTCTTGATAGGATCTTGAAGTCGCAGGATCACAGGTTACGATTAAAGAATTTACTGGTCAGAATGTTTGGCGGAGATAAAATCAATCCCGGGTTTCTCAATGGAGAGTAAAGTAGTGTAAATTATAGATTTAAGGTAGCAAAAATTTTAACTGATAAAAAAAATTATTTAAAAAAGGGGTGGCTCGAAGACCACCCCCGCCGTTGGTTAAAACCTTGAGCTTTAACGCTTGTTTACAATGAATTTCTCTACTACCTGTTCCCCTGTTTCTACATTCACAATTCGTACAGTGTAAAATCCTGAATTGAGGTTATCAACCTGGATCGTGTTATTAGTAACTCCTTTCCATTGTTTTATTGTTTTTCCGCTTACATCCATCAAAGACACATCGCGAGGACTATCTGCATCTTCAAACACAATATTTACTTTGCCATCTCCACTTGGGTTAGGGTAAATAATTGTTTTGGCTTTTTGTCCCTCACCACGAACCGAGCGGATCAAACTGTAAGCATTTTTTCCGTCAATATCAAATTGCCTGAGTCTGTATTGAGAAATTCCTTTTGCATTATTGAAATCACTAAACTCATAAGTAAGAGTTGAGGTGCTGTTACCGTTAAGTGCTTTTGATTCAACAAAGTCAATATTTTGCCATGCTCCATTTGATAATTTGCGCTGAACATAGAACCCTTTGTTATTTTGTTCTTGCTCTGTTTCCCATTTTAAATCAACGTAAGAAGTGTTTTTGCGAACAGCATTGAATGATTTCAAATTTATCGGAAGTGTTTCGCAAGATTGATCTGCTGTCCTTGATATGGCATTGTCATAAAGACCAGGTACCGTTACATCTAGCCTAATTGATGCATAATTTGCCGCTCCACTCGCATAAAAAGCACTGTAAGTAGCATAGTCAAGCGTTATAGTTCCAGAAGAAAAACTAGAAGGAGGAACATCTGCAGAATTTGCACTTAGCATTACATCTCCTTCGTACACGAGGTACTCGTCAAATGGCGGCAATACGTCCACAAAATATACTTTGTAGTGATAGGTATATGCCGCAGATATCGCAGTACTGATTGAAAAAGAAAATTGACGAGGAGCGCCACATAAAGAACTTAACGCCAAAGTTGGATCGTTAACTGATGTACTTTGACCACATATATAGCATTGAGCACCAATTTTAGATTTAGAAGGCTGACCGCCGCTTCCTTGAGCATTTGTTCCCCAAACATCCGTAATAACAGTAAGTGGTTGGCAAGGGCCTAATACTTCCACTACTATTCCGGTTATTATGAAATGCAAAGTATCGGTGGCAGTTCTTGTAATTGTGGCATTTGTTGCAGTATTTAAGGCAACCAATTGGCCATTATTATTGTCGTTGTTTGGATATTCCCCAGTCACCGCTATTTTATTGGTTACATCTACTGTCGTGTTAAGTGGAAACGTCACAGTATTTAGACCAATAAATCCCAAATCTAATATCGAGGCTCCTGCCTCAAAAATAGTGTCTCCCAATTGTGTTACATTACCTGGAGAAATGTTAGGTGTGTGCCCACCAATAGGGGCATTGGGGTCACAATTGAATACATTTGGATAATTGCTTTGCAACCATGAGTGAAAAAACAAATATTTAAATCCTGAATTAGTCTTGATATCGAATTCAGCATTGAAAGTGACTCGGCATCTGACAGGGTCAGTTGCGCTTCCGGTTCCAATTTGTTGGCCGGGCTGTGCGTCAATTTTCACATTACTAAGTCCAAGGTCACATTGCGCTTTTGCAGTGTTAACAATCGCAAAACTGCAGATTGTCAAGAAGAAAAGTAAAATCTTTTTCATGCTTCAAGGTTTTTTGTCCCAATGTATCGGGACGATTTTAATAAATAGTTTTTACAGTTAACGAATACTACCCTTCGGCTTTATTTTTCGGGGTAGTGTATATGATGATTTAATTCATCCACTTGTTAGTGGTGATTCATCAGGAGGTTGGAAACCTTGGCATTCAGAATAGGAAGGGACTTATCATGCCTGCGGCAGACATGGGCTTGGGTTAGCTCAATAGATAATTGGGACTGATAGTTCAGAAGTATTGGAGAATTCTTTGTACTATAATGATCATTGCAAAAAGCAACAAACATTGCAGCTACACAGTAGAGTTCAAACGAAATGGATTTTTTTAACCAACGGCTTTTTAGATAGGAGAGTGAAATTTCGGGAGGATCGATTTCTCAATCAGGATGCTAAAATAAAGCATAGATTTTAGAACTGCAAATAGATCGCGAAAATTTCTTTTATAAATTAAAAACTATTCTGTCGTTAAACCCCTACACCCCAGTGCTGGAAAGCCTGTTCAGTCCAAGACATACCACCTTATTCGCACTCAAATGCATGGTTAAAGCATATCAAAGACATGGCAAAAGCGTTCGAATTGGCATAATCACTACCCTCGCGTCCATCCTGACTAACCGAGAACTCATGCCCGTTTCTTGAAATAGCAGATCAGGCACCAATGATTTTCTTTGCCAGCTTTTCCACCTTCTGAATGGTCTCCTTAGCAGTCAGGTTGGTATTATCCACTAAGATCGCATCATCAGCTTTTCGCAGAGGACTTTCTTCGCGGTTACTGTCAATATAATCCCGCATTTCAAGATTTGCTTTTATTTCTTCGATCGTAACGTTAGGATTTTTTTCAAACAGCTCTTTAAATCTTCTTTCCACTCTCACCGCATTATCAGCTGTCAAAAAGATCTTTAATTCGGCTTTGGGAAAAACAACAGTACCAATATCACGGCCGTCCATTATCACCCCTTTCTTTTTGCCCATTAGTTGTTGTTGCTCGACTGCAAATTTTCTTACTTCTTTAATGGCAGCCACGTCACTTACTTTCTCCGCCACTACAAGGTCGCGGATCACATATTCCACATTTTCGCCGTTCAAATGCATTTCGCTTTGCTGGCTTTTATCATTGTAAATAAATTCAAGTGAAATTTCTTTCAATGCGCTTTTTACTTCATTCTTATCTGTCCAGTCCACATGATTACGCAAAAAATAAAGTGTAATGGCACGGTACATAGCACCACTATCGACATACAGATAGCCTAATTCTTTTGCAAGCTCTTTGGCCAAAGTGCTTTTGCCACAGCTACTCCATCCATCAATTGCTATGATAATTTTTTTCGCCATGTATTTGCAAAAATAAATTACCGCCGGTGAAGGCGGTAACTTGTGAGAAAATATGTGACAAATATACTAGAAAGGTTTTTTTGCGTCCTGGAATTTTACTCCATCAAATTTTGGCGTCAGCTTCATGTTATAAAAAATAAATGAATAAATATCGGCTGTCGTTTCCAACGCTTTTCTAAGATTGCTGGCACCATGCCCGGAGTTTACATCTATTCTGATCAAAGCGGGGTTGCTTCCTTTATATTTTTCCTGCAATGTTGCCGCATACTTAAATGAATGGGCAGGCACTACCCTATCATCATGATCAGCAGTTGTAATTAAAGTAGCCGGATAATTCAATCCTTGTTTAATATTATGGATCGGTGAATAAGCATAAAGGTTTTTAAAATCGCTTGCATTGTCACTGCTGCCGTACTCTGCGATCCAGTTCCAGCCAATTGTGAACTTATGAAAACGCAGCATGTCCATTACACCTACCTGTGGTATTGCCACTTTACACAAATCAGGCCGCTGATTAATAACTGCGCCAACTAATAATCCTCCATTTGATCCGCCCTGCAATGCGAGATAATCTTTTGAAGTATACTTTTCTTTTATTAAAAATTCTCCGGCTGAAATAAAATCGTCGAACACCGTTTGCTTTTTCAATCGCATACCTGCCTCATGCCATGTTTCACCGTACTCACTGCCGCCTCTTAGGTTGGCTATGCAAAAAATTCCTCCTTGTTCAAGCCATGCAATTCTTGTTGAAGAAAAAGATGGGTTGCTGCTGATATTGAATCCACCATATCCATAAAGTATCGTTGGATTCATACCATTCTTTTTTGTTCCTTTTTTATATACAATGAACATCGGAACTTTTGTTCCATCCTTGCTTGGATAAAACACTTGCTCTGTTACATACTCTTCGGGATTAAATTTCACTTCAGGTTTTCTAAAAACTGTACTTTTCGCACTGGCAATATCGTAGCGATAAATAGTGGGTGGGAATGTTATTGATGTAAATGTGTAGAAAACAAACTTATCATCTTTTTCTCCGCCAAAACCACCAGCAGTCCCTAATGCAGGCAGCTTTACTTCTTTTTCAAGTTTACCATTATAATCATACACATATACTCTGCTTGTTACATCTTTTAAATAAGTAATAAATAATTTACCCCCTGATGAAGTTGCTGAAGAAATATTTTCCGGCTTTTCAGCAATAACTGTTTTCCAATTTGATGGATCTGGGTTTTGGGGATCAATAGAAACTATGCGTTGGTTCAATGCGCCATCATTTGTAAGAATAAGAAATCTGCCATTTGATTCTTCCAAAAAATCATAATTATAATCTCCTGCTTCCTTAATAATTGGTTTAAAAGTTTTGTCATCACTTTTACTGTCAAAATACCAAAGTGCATTCCCATCTTTTGCTTTTCCCCTGTCAGATATATTCAAAAACACATAACGTTCATCTTCACTTGTAAAGACGCCATGAAAACGTTGAGGATTTGCAGCATCTTCATAAACTAATTCGTCCTGAGTTTGTGAAGTACCCACTTTGTGAAAGTACACCTGGTGATTTTCATTTTTGGTTGAGAGCTCTGTTCCTTTTTCAGGTGTTGGGTAACGGCTATAATAAAAACCATTTCCCTTCCATGATGCACCTGAAACTTTTACCCACGCCAGTGAATCTGGTAAATATTTAAGTGTTGTCATATCCATCACAAAAAAAGTACGCCAATCACTGCCACCCTTTGATTTTCCCACCACTGCATATTTACCATCTTTTGAAAGAGCAAAAGTCGCGAGACCACTCGTTCCATCGGCAGAAAATTTATTAGGATCCAGGACCAATTCTGGTTCACCATCCAATCCTTTCTGGCGATATAGCACACTTTGATTTTGCAAACCATCATTTTTTGAAAAATAGAAATATTCATTTTTTTTTGACGGCGAACTATACTTAGGATAGTTATTTATTTCCTCTAATCTTTTTAACCATTGTGCACGGTATGGGATTTTGTCAAGAAAACCGAATGTCACCTTGTTCTCCTCCGTCACCCATTGTTTAGTCTCTTCACTTCGGTCATCTTCCAGCCAACGATAAGGATCGGCAACCATTGTCCCATAATAATTAGTTACTGTATCCACTTTTTTTGTAGCCGGGTAATTGAACTGTGCAAACAAAAAAGCCGGCAAAAAAAAGATCAGCGATAAAAAAACTCTTTTCATATGTATATTTTTAGTGTTTTTGGCAAAATGGAATCATTAGAAATTTTTGTTTAGTAAATAAAATTAGGGATTACCCGATTGCAAAAAATCGATTTACTGATAAAGGGTAAACAGTGGTAATAAGTGGCTTGTGTGAAAAAAACACGATAAAAAAACAAAACATTATTTTTGGCGGCCGGTTAACCTAATAAAATTCAAACAGTTGTTTGTTTTTTCGTTTAACCTTTAAAACTGATATGGCAAATAAAGTAACAAAAATTGGTGTTCTTACTTCGGGCGGCGACGCACCTGGTATGAATGCAGCTATTCGTGCTGTTGTAAGAACAGGGATTTATCACGGGCTGGAAGTATATGGGATCTTGCGTGGCTACCAAGGAATGATCGATGACGATATCATTAAGATGGAAACAAGATCGGTCGCAAATATTATTCAGCGGGGAGGTACTATTTTAAAGACTGCCCGTTGCAAAGAATTTTTTGACTACGAAGGAAGGCAAAGAGCATACGACAATTTAAAGGACCGTGGCATAAATGGTCTTATAATTATTGGTGGAGATGGTTCCTTTCGTGGTGCAGTAAAATTTAGCCAGGAGTTTGATATCCCCTGTATTGGTATTGCAGGTACAATTGATAAAGACATCTATGGAACTGATTTTACGATCGGGTTTGATACAGCAGTGAATACCGCCGTAGAAGCGATCGATAAGGTAAGAGATACGATGGATGCGCATGATCGCATTTTTATTATTGAAGTAATGGGACGTGATGCAGGGTACATTGCTTTACACAGTGGAATCGCCACAGGTGCTGAAAATATTTTGATACCGGAAAGAAAAACAGATATCAATGATATAGTGGCATCATTGCAGGAAAAAGAAAGAAGAAAAAAATTAGTGAACCTGATCGTGGTTGCAGAAGGTGATGAATACGGCGGCGCTAATGAAGTGCATAAGATCCTGAAAGAAAAATTGCCACTTGCTGAAATAAGAGTTTGCATACTTGGCCATATTCAAAGAGGTGGTTCACCTTCATGTCTCGACAGGCTTATAGCCAGTCGTATGGGCTTTCATGCAGTAGAATCTTTAATAGAGGGACGCCATAATGTCTTTGTAGGAATTATGAATAACAAAATGCATTACATACCGCTGGAGAATGCTGTTAAAAACAAAGCAAAAATCAGTGAAGAGTGGTTGAAGATCGTAAAGATATTAGCGAGCTAAGCATGTAGCCGTCTAAGCTGAAGAGTTTAGATCGATTAGTATAAACTGTTTGAGTATTTTTTAGATGAAAGTGATAATTGTGTAACCAACTTTTGTAATTCTATTCAACTTCTGTTGCGTCGCACACGTTAGCTTTCGGTTTTCTAATCAACAATTAATAACAAGTAACCATCAATAATACAATGAGCAAAAAAGTAGAAAAATATTTTCAGAAATCAATGAACAAAGAAGCCGGTGTTCAGCATACGACCCATCGAACAAAGATCGTAGCCACTGTCGGTCCGGCTTGTGATACCTACGATAAATTACTTGATCTTGTAAGAGCAGGAGTAAATGTGTTTCGATTGAATTTCTCTCATGGTTCGCATGAAGACAAAGGAAAAATAATTGAACATATCCGGCAGATAAATAAGAAAGAACCTTACAATATTGCGATACTTGGCGATCTGCAGGGACCTAAATTGAGAGTAGGTGAAATTGAAAATGGAGTAATTGAGGTTGTCGAAGGCGACATTCTCACATTTACAAATGAAAAAGTAATTGGTAACAAAGAAAAAATTTACATCTCATATCCGAATTTCCATAGTGATGTTAAGATAGGTAATACTATTTTAATTGATGACGGGAAATTAGAAGTCAGGGTGCTAAGCATTGAAAAAAACAATGATGTAAAAGTCGTGGTAACATTAGGAGGAGATCTCTCTTCGAAAAAAGGCATCAATTTACCCGATACAAAGATCACCTTACCGGCATTAACTGATAAAGATCTTACCGATCTTGATTTTATCATCGAACAAAAATTAGATTGGGTAGCCCTTTCGTTTGTAAGAAATGTAAAAGACCTCATCATTCTTCGTAATAAACTGGAAGAAAAGAAAAGTAAAACAAAGATCATCGCCAAAATTGAAAAGCCGGAAGCGATTGAAAATATCCGCGACATCATTGTGGAATCAGACGGTATCATGGTTGCCCGCGGCGATCTTGGGGTAGAATTACCAATAGAAAAAGTTCCATTGATCCAAAAGCAAATTATCAAAAAATGTCTTCATCGTGCTAAGCCAGTTATCGTTGCTACACAAATGATGGAAAGTATGATCGAGAGAACAAAGCCAAATCGTAGTGAGATAACCGATGTAGCGAATGCTGTATTGGAAGGTGCAGATGCTGTAATGCTGAGTGGCGAAACGGCAACAGGTGCACATCCTACATTGGTAGTAGAAACTATGAAAAAGATCATTGAAGAAGTTGAAAGGACCGATTATCATTATAGCCTCGAAGATGAATTAGCGCCACAACCACATTCACCATCCTTTTTAAGTGATGCAATTTGTTATAATGCATGCAAGCTTGCAAAAGATGTAGAATCACAAGCGTTAATTGGAATGACTCAAAGTGGATATACTGCATTTATGCTTAGCAGCTATCGTCCTAAAGCACCATTATTTATTTTTACAAAGGAAAGAACTCTTGTAAATCAGCTTAGTCTTAGTTGGGGTGTAAGAGCATTTTTCTATGATGAAGAAGAAAGTCTTGATGATATCATCTTTGACCAAATAGAAATACTTAAAGAAAGAGGATTTTTAAAAAGTGGTGATGTAGCTGTTAGTACCGGAAGCACTCCCGTACATCTTCATTTACCAACCAATACACTTAAGATAACAAAACTTGATTAAATAAAAAAGCATCACTTTTCAGTGATGCTTTTTTATTTATATTTTCATTCTTATCGCCACATAACAATAATAGTTGCAGCCAGGATATGACCAAGCACATGATAGCCGCCATTGATCAGGTATAAATTTGTCGGTTTATTTTCATACACATAGTTTATGCTTACTGCCGTGGTAGCAAAAGCAAAGCCGGTAAGCAATCCGAGTTTTATTCCATATAAATAATTGTCCTCAAAATTGATCATGTGAATGATTAGCGAGAGACCAAAGCAAACAATCAAAATGAGTATGAAGGTTGAAGCCATCATTTTGCCCATTCCTTTTTTCAGGTCGGGATTATTCATATCAAGTTTAATAAGTTGGGCCCATTTAGTTCCGAAAAGTGCTTTCGAATACCATAAAGCGCCAAGTATAAAATAGGCAATTGCAGCTACTAAAATTGCCCACCAGTTGAGGTGTGAAAAAATTGTAGAATTCATAATAGTTGATTTGGTTTGGATGTAAAAGCTATAAACAATAAACGGTTTTACAAAAATTGCTTTTTTAAACAACAAAGCCCCGCCGGATGACGGGGCTTCAAGCTCTTTGATTCTGTTTACAACTTTTTGATTTTAATATTTCTGAACCATACATTACAATCGTGATCCTGCAAACATATCCTTCCTTTTTTAAAAGTACCGAACCCCGGCCATTGTTTGAATTTACTTGCTGCGATCATTTTATTCCAGTTATCATCCCACATAGTTGTAGAAACTACATTCTCTCCATTTAAGAAAAAATCAAGTTTGCCATTCAAACTTTTTATCTCTACCTGGTTCCATTCCAAAGCAGGCTTTACTGTTTCTTTACTGCAACTGATAAGATCATAAAGATCACCGGCACGATGCTTTGGATATTTTCTATCCTCATGTCTTTCATTATCGAGTATCTGCATTTCAGGTCCTGTCCAGTATGGTTTAGGATGTGCAGCATCTTCCTGCACATAAAACATGATACCGCTATTTCCAGCTGTATCGATCTTCCACTCAAGTTTCAGATCAAAATTTTCATACTCTTCATCAGTAACTATATCTTGTCCTGTTGTATCTTTTTTTTCCGAGCCGGCAAACTTAAGAGTGCCATTTTCAACTTTCCAGGCATTACCAACAGGACCTCCGCCATAGTTATGCCAGCCAGCTATAGTAATACCGTCAAATAATAAGTGCCATCCATCTTTTTGCTCTTCAGAAGTAAGTAAAGGATTATCGTTTGTCACGGGCTCAGTTTTTGTTTCTTCTTTTTTCTCAGATGAATTATCGTTGCAGGCAATTAAAGAAATTGCTATCGCAAAAGCAAAAATCAGTCTCATTGTAGTTATTTATTTTTTAATAGTAAAACAAATTTAGCCAAAGCCTCGGCATCTTCCTGCGGCATAGTTGGATGTGCCGCCATTGGCACTTGTCCCCATACACCGGAACCACCATTTATAATTTTATGCGACAAATATTGCACAGCAGTATCTACCCCTGCATATTTATTAGCTACATCTCTCCATGCGGGACCGATATTTTTTTCTTCAATTAAATGGCATGTCCGGCAATCACTTTTTTCTACAATTTCCATTCCCTTTTTGTAAACAGGATCTTCACTAATATCAACCACTTTAGGTTTTTCGCTGTCACCGCCACCGCCACATGCAGCGAACAAGCCCATCGTAGCAATCATAATAAATGTTTTTTTCATATCGTTGATTTTTTTTAAGGTGCGTAAAGGTATTTATTATTCTAATCCTAAAACTCTTCTGTTAAATTTTTCATCGCTTGCTTGTCCTGCAAAATCATCAAATGCTTTTTCTGTAACACGAATGATATTCTTTTTGATAAAATGTGCCCCTTCCCTTGCCCCATCTTCGGGATGTTTGATACAACACTCCCACTCCATCACTGCCCAACCACTGTAATCGTATTGGGTCAATTTGCTAAAGATAGTTTTGAAATCAACTTGTCCATCACCTAATGAACGGAAACGGCCTGCCCGATCGACCCAACCCTGGAAACCTCCATATACACCTTGTTTACCTGTGGGATTAAATTCAGCATCTTTTACATGAAACGCTTTTATACGTTCATGGTAAATATCGATGTATGATTTATAATCCAGACATTGTAAAACAAAATGTGAAGGGTCATAAAGCAGGCAAGCTCTTTTATGGTTATTTACTTTTTCTAAAAACATTTCATACGAAATACCGTCATGCAGATCCTCTCCGGGATGAATTTCATAACAAACATCAACACCACATTCATCGAAATAATTCAATATCGGCATCCATCGATTTGCTAATTCTTTAAATCCTGATTCAACCAAACCAGATGGTCGTTGCGGCCATGGGTAAACAGTTGGCCACAACAATGCGCCGCTAAATGTTGCGTGTGCACTTAATCCTAAATTTTGTGAAGCTTTACCTGCATATTTTAATTGTTGAACAGCCCATTCAGTTCTTGCTTTTGGTTTTCCTTTTACATTATCAGGAGCAAATCCATCAAACAAGTTATCATAAGCAGGATGTACAGCAACCAGTTGACCTTGCAAGTGTGTTGATAGCTCAGTTATTTCAACACCGCATTCATTTATCATTCCTTTTAATTCATCTGCATAAGTTTTACTCTCTGCTGCTTTTTGCAGATCAATACAACGAGGGTCCCATGTAGGAATTTGCACGCCAACAAAACCAAGGCTCTTTGCCCATTGGCAAATTGTTTTCATATTATTGAACGGCAGCTTATCACCCATAAACTGGGCAAGAAAAATTGCAGGGCCTTTAATGGTTTTCATCCTGAAATATTTTTGAATTTTTGCTTTTAAATTTTGACTTACACAACAAAGTTCGTCCACTTCTTATCAGATTTTCCTGATGCAACAACATTTTCAATAAATGCCATTCCTCTTATTCCTTCCTCCACACCTGGAAAATCAAGCCATTCATCTTTTGGTTTTTCTCCGTTTGCCTTTGCACGAACGGTCAAAGAAAAGTTTCTATACAAATTTGCAAATGCTTCGAGATATCCTTCCGGATGACCTGCAGGTGTTCTTGAATTATGCGAAGCATAAGAACTTACATAACCAGTACCTGCACGATAGATCTCTGTTGGCTTATCAAGCCATTTAACTAATAATGTGTTTGCATCTTCCTGTTTCCATTCCAATCCACCTTTTTCACCATACACTCTTATCTTAATACAATTTTCTTCCCCAGCTGCGATTTGTGTTGCCATCAATACACCGGTTGCACCATTATTGAATTTCATAAAAGTAGCTCCATCGTCATCAAGCATTCTTCCATCAACAACAATATTCAAATTAGAACATAAATGAGTAACCTGTAAACCCGTAACATATTCTGCCATATTAAATGCATGTGTTCCTATATCTCCCATTGCGCCAGCAATACCGCTGCGTTTAGGGTCTGTACGCCATGAAGCTTGAGCATTTCCTTCGCTTTCTTTTAATGTACTTAGCCATCCTTGCGGATATTCAACATATATCTTTCTTATTTTACCAAGCGTTCCATTTTTCAGCATCTGCTTTGCTTGCTTTATCATTGGATAACCAGTATAGGTATGAGTAAGTAGCAGGGTCAATCCAGTCTGCGCTACTTTTTCTTTTAATTGTTTTGCCTGCTCCAAAGAAAAAGTGATCGGCTTTTCGATCACAACATTAAAACCCTTATCAAGAGCCATCATTGCAGGATCAAAATGAACAAAGTTTGGAGTAACGATGCTAACAAAATCAATTCGTTTATCTTTTGGCATTGCAGCTTCTTTTTCCAGCATCACTTTATAATCAGTATAAATGCGGGATTCATCAAGAAATAAACTTTTTCCTGAATCAACCGCGATCTCCGGATTTATACTTAATGCGCCGGCAACAAGTTCAACTTGTGCATCCATATTAAAAGCAAAACGATGAATGGCGCCGATGAATGCATCCTTGCCACCACCGATCATTGCCATTCTGAGTTTCCTGTTTTCCATATTTCAAACAGTTGTTTGTGGTTTGATATAAATTAAATTCGCGAACATTGAAGGTAAATGTGTTTTTAAAAATAGTACATTTAGCCTTTCCAAAAATTTTTTCATCAAAACCAACGATATGCAAGCCGTAAACAAAAACCAACTATTTGTTGCCAGTTGTTTAGCACTCTTAGTTACCTCGCTTTCTTTTGGTATTCGTGCCGGGATACTTGGTCGACTGGGTGTAGAATTTAATTTAGATAAAGCTGAGCTTGGCACTATCGCTGCAACAGCGTTTTGGGGATTTCCTCTGGCCGTCGTAATAGGCGGGATGGTTGTAGATATAATCGGGATGAAACGTTTGCTGGTACTGGCATTTGTATTTCACATGGCAGGAATATTATTGACAATTTTTGCTAGCAGTTTCTCCAATCCTTTTTGGGCTTTGTTCATTTCAACATTATGCATTGGCATTGCTAATGGAACTGTTGAAGCCGCCTGCAATCCATTAGTAGCATCATTATATACTAATAATAAAACTACCAAACTGAATCATTTCCATTTATGGTTTCCGGGTGGTATCGTGATCGGAACATTATTAGTTTATTTTCTTGATAAGGCAGGTGTTGGTTGGCAAATACAAATGGCACTAATGATCATTCCAGCAATTCTTTATGGTCTTTTGTTTATCAGGCAATCTTTTCCTGTTACTGAAAGAGTCGCCAGCGGCATTTCGACAGGCGAAATGTACAGATCACTTGTTAATCCTTTATTTATATTCATGATCATCTGCATGTTTGGTACAGCGATAACAGAATTATTTACGGGGCAATGGATTGGATTGCTGCTTAAGAATGTAACAGAAAACGCATTATTGATCTTAACAGTAACGACAGGTGTAATGGTGGTTGGGCGAGCCTTTGCTGGTCCTGTTGTTCATAAATTATCTCCACAAGGTGTTTTACTTTGTTCAGCAATTCTAGCAACATTAGGTCTTTACATGCTTGGTCATACTTCAGGAAACATGCTATTTGTCGGTGCACTGGTTTTTGGGGCAGGTGTATGTTATTTTTGGCCATGTATGCTTGGCTTTGTTTCAGAATATCTTCCAAAAACCGGGGCAGTAGGTATAAACCTCATGGGTGGAGCCGGCATGTTTGCAGTGTCATTGTATACAATGGTGATGGGTGGTGTATATGATAATTTGATCTTAAAACAACTTCCTCCCGGCGCCGATCTGAAAGCATACAACGCAGATGCAGCCAGCCAACAAATGAAAGATGCATTGGCGGCAGCAAATAAAGCAGCTGGACCTGAAGTGATCAATACAACTCTTATAATTCCAATTATACTTATTGTAGCATTTACCGGGTTGGTTTTATATATGCGTAATAAACAAAAACCTTTTTTGCAAGTTGCTATACATTGATATAATTATTTATTGAACACCATATGAAATCTACCACAGGCGTCAAGCTTTCAATAATGATGTTTCTCCAGTATTTTATCTGGGGCTCATTGTATGTAACAATGGTAACCTACATGGGAGAGCATTTTAAAGAATCGGGAATTGATAAAAGCATAGGACAAGCCTACTCCGCACTTGCTATCGCAA
>DASYQG010000692.1:0-9083 GCA_036005825.1 Chitinophagaceae bacterium
ATGTTTCTTATTCTGTTCAATTAAAAGAACCAGAGCGAAAAAAAAATGCAGTAGAATGGTTCCGGCAAAATCCACATCGTTTACAATTGGGAAATATTGGGTTGGAAATAAAAAAGAAAGACGGTTCATTGGCAACTGCTAATGATATTAAGAATATAGATCAACAACTTGATTTGTGGACAGGCATAATCACCAGTTCTTTTACTGTTGAGAATGTTCCTGTTACTATACAAACAGTCTGTCACCAGCAACAGGATGATGTTTCTTTTAAAATAGAATCGCCTTTACTTTCTTCTGATCAAATCAGTATTCGGATAAGAATTCCATTCCCAAATGGACAATGGAAAGATGTTGGAAATAATTGGAACAGCATCACACAGTTTTCATTCGCTCAACAATTCACAGATTCAAATGCCATTGTTTCAGTTGGTTTAGATACTACTCATTATCGGGTTAGCCTTAAATGGAGGGCTGTTGCTAAATTGGAAAAGCGGGGCTTAAACTATTACACTATTCAACCAAATAGGGGAAATTCTACTTTTGAGTTTAATTGCATATTTAATTGGATGTTTAGCCAGCACAGGCTTCCTGTAACTGTTCCGTCCTTCGAGCAAACATATAATAGTAGTCTCACATCATATAAAAAATTCTGGCTTAGCGGTGGCGCTGTTGATTTTTCCGCAGTAAAAGATCCAAGAGCATTTGAAATAGAAAGAAGAGTTGTGTTGTCGCAATATCTTACAAAAATTCAATGTTCATCTGGTTATCCGCCACAGGAAACAGGATTAACCTATAACAGTTGGTATGGTAAACCACATTTGGAGATGCATTGGTGGCATGCAGTTCATTTTGCACAATGGGGAAGACCAGAATTAATGGAAAAAAGTTTGGATTGGTATTTTACTGTTGCAGAGAAAGCAAAGCTTATTGCAAAGCGACAAGGGTTTGATGGTTTACGCTGGCAGAAAATGACCGACAACGAAGGGGACGAGTCGCCATCATCCGTTGGTGCATTTCTTATCTGGCAACAACCGCATTTTATTTATATGGCTGAAATGCTTTATCGGAGTAAGCCAACGAAAGAAGTTTTGAATAAGTATAAAGACCTATTGTTCGCCACTGCTGATTTTATGGCATCATTTCCAAGCTATGATCCTAAAACAAAAAAATATAATCTGGGAAAAGGATTGATACCAGCCCAGGAATGTTTTGATGCGGTTACTACATTCAATCCAACTTATGAACTGGCATACTGGAGCTGGGCTTTACAAAAAGCACAGGAATGGAAACAACGTTTAGGATTGCCACGAGATAAAAAATGGGATGAGATCATTAATAATCTTGCGCCGCTGCCACAATTAAATAATGTTTATCTCGCTACTGAAAGCACACCTGATTGTTATGAGCCCAATTCAAAATATTTGACTGATCATCCAGCTGTTCTTGGAGCTTACAGCAGTTTACCCGCTGTACATGGATTGAATACTGGAATAATGAAAAATACCTTGGATACAGTGTTGAAAGTTTGGAAATGGAATGACACATGGGGTTGGGATTTTCCGTTGGCTGCAATGACAGCTGCAAGATTGCATCTTCCAGAAAAAGCAGTTAATGCTTTACTGATGCCGATTAAAACCAATACATATTTGGTCAACGGACATAATTATCAGGATGAACGTTTAACGATCTATTTGCCGGGAAATGGTGGCGTATTGAATGCAGTTGCGCTGATGTGTACAGGAGCTGATGCAGATAAAGAAATTAATATTGGTTTCCCGAAAGATTGGAAAGTAAAATGGGAAGGATTAAAAAAAATGTTTTAGACCCTAGCAATATTATTAATGAGAAAAATTCTTTTGATCATTCGTCTACTTATCGGGAAAAGTATTTTTTCTCAGCAGCTATGGCATAAGGTACTAGGTTCAGGATACATCAGGACAGTACCCTGTGGCTTTAAGCTTACTTTACACAATTAAAATTACTTGCCATTGAAAAAGATCTGCGTTACAGCTTTCTTATTCGTTTGTCTTTCTGCAACAGCACAGGTTATTCCGGCATGGGTAAAAAATGTTGGTGCCAAGACTTTTCCATCTTCTAAAAAGACCTTTTTTGCAAATGATTTTGGCGCAAAAAGCGACACAACATTTATAAGTTCTAAAGCAATTCAAAATGCTATTGATAAATGTGCTTCAGTTGGCGGCGGTGTTGTAAGGTTTCTTCCGGGAGTATATGTAACCGGGAGTCTTTTTATTAAATCCAATGTTGAATTAAGGATCGACGATAAAGTTTTAATTCTTGGTTCCCAAAACTTTGATGACTATTCCGAGATACAAACACGTATTGCCGGTATTGAAACCACCTGGCCTGCAGCTTTGATAAATTTGATCGATGTGAAAAACGCTGCATTGACCGGGAAAGGAATTATCAATGCAAGAGGAAAATTTTGCTGGGATAAATATTGGAACATGCGAAAAGAATATGATAAGAAAGGATTACGCTGGGTGGTGGATTATGATGCAAAGAGAGTAAGAACTGTATTGGTTCAAAATTCAGAACAAATAACTATTAAAGATCTAACATTTAAAAATGCCGGCTTCTGGACGATACAATTATTATACTCAAGTTATTTAACTGTAAATGGAGTAGTGATAAAAAACAATGAAGATGGTAGCGGGCCGAGTACAGATGGCATTGATATAGATTCTTCTATATGGACACTGATCGAAAATTGCGATATAGATTGTAACGATGATAATTTTTGTTTAAAAGCCGGGAGAGATTGGGATGGTCTTCGTGTAAATAAGCCAACCGAATATGTAGTGATCCGTAAATGCATTGCACGTCGTGGCGCAGGGCTTGTTACATTAGGCAGTGAAACCAGCGGAAGCATTCGTCATATTTATTGTACTGATCTTTCTGCAAAACATACTGATAATGGTCTGCGAATTAAATCGGCAACAACAAGAGGAGGTACAGTGGAAGACGTTTATTTTGTGAACTCAGTACTGGATTCGGTTCGGACTGCATACCAGTTTAATTTAAATTGGTATCCGGCGTATAGCTATAGCGAATTGCCAAAAGGCTATAATATTGATTCAGTGCCGCAACACTGGCGGGCCTTAGTACAAAAGGTAACGCCACCCGAAAAAGGAATTCCCTATGCAAAAAATTTTTATATCAGTAATGTAAAGATCACAAATGCTCAAAAAGCCTTTGAAGTGAACGGGCTTGAAAATTCACTGATCGGGAATTTTAATTTTACCAATTCATCAGTAACGGCGGCTGTTTTAGGTGAAATGGTATTTACTAAGAACTGGACATATAAAAACTTTACAACTTCAATTTCTCAAAAGCAGGAAGAGAAAAAGAAAGTAGAGGGAATTGAGGCCCAGGAACGTCTTAAACAATGACTTTTTTTTATAATACATTTTAATGAATAAGCTAGTTATAATTTTGTCGGTTTTCATTATCAGCGTTTCTTTTTTGACGATCAAGAAAGAAAAACCTGTTTTTTATATAATCGGCGACAGCACGGTAAAGAATGGTGATGGTACAGGGAAAAATAATCAGATGGGGTGGGGCACAGTGATCACTCCGTTTTTTGATACCACAAAGATCGATGTTCGCAATCATGCAATAGGCGGGCGAAGCAGTAGAACTTTTATTACTGATGGAAGATGGGATAAGATATTAGAGACACTGAAGAAAGGAGATTATGTTATCATGCAATTCGGACATAATGATGCAGGTCCACTAGATGATACCGCAAGAGCAAGAGGTACTATAAAAGGAATAGGTGATGATAGTACAGAAATCTATAACCCTATCCGGAAAATGAAAGAAGTGGTGCATACCTATGGTTGGTATATGCGCAGGTTTGTAAAGGATACAAAAGCAAAAGGTGCTATTCCAATTATGTGTTCATTAATACCAAGGGATAACTGGAAAGATGGAAAGGTGGTTCGTTCGGATGATTCCTATGCAGTGTGGGCAAAACAAATAGCCGAACAGGAAGGAGCTTATTTTATAGATCTGAATGAACTTATTGCTGCGAAATATGAGGAAATGGGGGAGGAGAAAGTACATAAGTTTTTTCCTGTTGATCATACTCATACGGATCTTGATGGAGCAAAATTGAATGCAGAAATCGTAGCGAATGCTTTGAAGAAGATCAACCCGGGCAAGATCAAAAAGTATATGACTAAATAAATTTTATGAGGAAAGTTTTAATTCTTTTTGTTTCATTTTTTATTTTATCAGCAGCAAATTCCCAAAAACTACCTGCCGATAAAAAAATACTTGCTACACTACGACTCACGAATAGATATTTTATGAAGAAATGGCCGGATGCAGGAAAAACCATTTTAACCAATATTGAGAGACCAAGCAATATCTGGACGAGAGCTGTTTATTATGAAGGCCTGATGGCTTTATATAAAGTCGATAAGCAACAATCATATTATGATTATGCGTTGCAATGGGGTGAAAGACATCAATGGGGGTTACGTGGTGGCATGAAAACAAGGAATGCAGATAACCAATGTTGCGGACAGACTTATATTGATATGTATTTGCTGGATAATAAACAGCATCCGGAAAGAGTAAAAGATATCAAAGCGTCTATTGATTCAATGTTGCTCACTTCAAAGATCGATGACTGGAACTGGATCGATGCTTTGCAAATGGCAATGCCTGTATTCGTGAAGTTGGGTAGATTATATGATGAACCGAAATACTTTGATCGTATGTACGAAATGTATGCATTTACCAAAAACAAGCATGGAGATAATGGATTATATAATCAGCAAGAACATTTGTGGTGGCGTGATAAAGATTTTGATCCTCCCTATAAAGAACCAAATGGCAATGATTGTTATTGGGCTCGTGGAAATGGTTGGGTACTGGCAGCTTTGGCAAGGGTATTAACTGAGTTGCCAAAGACTGAACTTCATTACCAGGAATACCTGAAGGATTATAAAGATATGTGTGCTGCTTTATTACCGTTGCAACGCAGCGACGGTTACTGGAATGTAAGTTTGCATGATCCGAATAATTTTGGTGGCAAAGAAGTTTCAGGCACTTCATTATTCATTTATGGTTTTGCATGGGGAATAAATAATAACATACTCAATAAGAAAATTTATTTGCCGGCAATCACAAAAGCATGGAATGCGATGAGTAAAGAAGCAGTTCATCCAGATGGTAAATTAGGATACGTGCAGGGTACGGGAAAAGAACCTAAAGATGGTCAACCTGTCACTTATGAGAATACACCTGATTTTGAAGATTATGGATTAGGATGTTTTTTATTAGCAGGAACAGAGATATATAAAATGAAATGATTGATATTTGATATAAGTATGAGATACTTTATCGCAATCCTGTTTTTACTGCCTGTTATCTGCACCAATGCGCAAAAGAACTCACGACCAAATATCATTTTCATTTTTGCGGATGATCTTGGTTATGGAGATATAGGTTGTTACGGACAGCAAAAAATTGAGACACCAAATATTGATAAGCTTGCACAAAAGGGAATGAAGTTTACCCAATTTTATTCTGGCTCCACTGTTTGTGCGCCGTCAAGATCAAGTTTTCTTACAGGTTTGCATACCGGGCATACTGCTATCCGCGGAAATGTATCATATCCACCCGAGGGACAAACACCAATACCGGATTCAGTAATAACATTTGCCAACTTGCTTCAGCAAAATGGTTATGCAACTGCTGCATTTGGGAAATGGGGCCTTGGGTATATTACTACGAGTGGTGATCCGAATAAAAAGGGATTCGATCTTTTTTATGGTTACAATTGTCAAACGCTTGCTCATAATTATTATCCCGATCATTTATGGAACAATCATGATCGAATTGATTTCGCAGCTAAAGACAGTGTTTATTCCGCCGATATCATTCATCAGCAGGCATTACAATATTTAAAGAGCACAGGTGATAAGCCTTTCTTTATGTATCTGCCTTATACAATTCCACATGGTGAAGTAATTGTTCCGCATGATAGTATCTACTATTATTACATTAAAAAATTTAATGAACAACTGGTTGCTGAAAAAAGAATGTATGATGGCCGTCCGCTTGGTGAGTATCTACATGCAAGTTTTGCAGCGATGATAGCAAGACTCGATAGATATGTTGGTGAAATAGTAAAACTGGTAGAAGAAAAAGGAATTGCCAATAATACATTGATCATTTTTACCAGTGATAATGGACCGCATAAAGAAGGCGGCGGCGATCCGGAATTCTTTAACAGCAATGGAATTTACAAAGGAATAAAAAGAGACTTATATGAAGGAGGAATAAGAGTTCCTTTTATTGCTTACTGGCCTGGAAAAATAAAATCATCAGTGATTGATAAGCCTGCAGCGCTTTGGGACATATATCCAACTTTTCTTCAAATGGCAGGGATACAGGTAAATAAAAGAATAGATGGCATTTCATTAGTGCCTACTTTATTTCAAACAGGTAAACAAAAACAACATGATTTTTTTTATTGGGAATTTCATGAGAATGATGGACGCCAGGCCGTACGTTGGGGAAAATGGAAAGCAGTAAAATTGAAGGTTACAAAAATTTCCGATCCGGCTATTGAATTATATGATTTAGAGAAAGACCCGCAGGAAATACATAATGTGGCTACCCAAAACCTGGAGATCGTTAAGAAGATGGCAGCGTTATTTTCAAAAGAACATCAGTATAATCCTGATTGGCCTTTATTGTTTAAAGAGATAAACAAATGATATTGATTAGCAAAAAGAACCGGGGCAACCGGACACGAATTTAATTTTATGATTAAACAAGCAATTGCATTCATTCAAATGGTAAGTCTTGCACTGTGCTCATGCAGTCAAAGTCAAGATTTGGAGTACGATACAAATAAAGATGATTATAAAAAAGCTGTAAACTGCTTACTAAACAAGTACGGTTCTATATTTTTTTTAAATAAAGAAGTTAGTTCGATAAGTGTTTACAACGCTGACAGGGAAACAAATGAAATTTGCGAGGCCGTTTTAAAGTTGTTAGAAAAGCATTCAGTTAATATAATTATCTATGATAGGGACAGTAGCATTACTTTTTTTTCAAAACCTTCTAAAGAATTAAAATCAAAACAGACAATCCTGATTTATACCGGTAGCCGAGAAAAATTGGACGCGAAGTTAACTTCAGATGTAAAACTTAAAACTGTTAAAGGGGACGGTTGGTATGAATTGGAAAAGGTTATAAGTCTCGCCAATTGACTTTGTCGTTAAACTCTTCTGCTGTCACTCTCGAGTCTCACGAAAACGGCACGGCTTAGATGGAAACTCTGGACCAGAAAAAGTTACACATGCTTAATGATTCTTCCCCAGACGAGTCTCCTCCCGTCCAATGTAAAGAAATAATTTAAAAGTTTTTTAGGAGGGACTGGTCGCTGTAAAACAGCCGACGAGTCCCTCTTAGTTTTCCTAAAATCAATTATCTTGCTATCCGGAGGAGACTCGTCTGGGAAGAAAATAAAGCATTAAACAATGATCATTTATTATTATCGTGACTTTGTAGAGTAGGAAAAAATGTATGAATAACGGGCCAGGATTACCTCTCTGGGTCTAGGAAGAATAAAGAGAAACAGGACAAAGTGTAAGCGTTTAGTTACAGAATTTTCTTAAGTATTCATATGCGTCTTTATTTCCATTTTGAATTGCGTCTTTTAAGTATAAACACCCGTTTTTGTTATCACCAGTCTGCAATAAAATTACTCCAATATAAAATTGAGATTCAGATTTGTTATAGCCGTATTTTAAAGAATATTTGAAGTCTTCCATTGCTAATGAGTCATTCTTCTTACTATACAAAGATAATCCCCTATGAAATCTTATTGATGATAGTGAGATATCATTTTGCGATTCCAAATCCGGAAAGTTTGAATTCTTTTTTTCAAGAATAAAATCTCCAAATTCTTTCATCTTAATTGCTTGATTAAAATAAAAAATAGCAGAATCGTCATTATCTAATAGAGAAAGTGAAATTGCTTTATTAAAATAAGCAGAGATATTTTTAGGATTTAATTGAATTGCCTTTGAAAAATCTAAAATCGCCGCACCATCTGAATGCATTAAGCTTAATATTTTTCCTCTGAGGACATAAGGAAATGATTTAGTCGAATCTATTTTTAGAGATAAATTTATGCTGGTTATGGCCTTTTCATATTTTTTTTCATTTTCATACTTGATAGCTTGGTTAATATAATTTTCATAGTGTCCCGCATGATCAGATGAACAAGCCCCAAACATTAAAAAGATTATTTGTATTTGAATAAAATATGCGCACCTCTTATTCGCATTTATTTTTGAACAGTTCACTTCTTTTGTTATTTTTTGTTTTGTAATAGAAATCAACGGAGTAAAAAGGTAATAATTCATTTATGTCTTTGAGCTAAAGCGTTTATAACATCTTCCAGCTTATGATTTTTTGCCTGCAATAGAACCAGATAGTGATAAAGAAGGTCAGCCGCTTCGCCTAAAAATTTTTCCTTATTATCATCTTTACTTTCTATTACAAGCTCCACAGCTTCTTCTCCAACTTTCTGTGCGATCTTATTAATGCCCTTTGCAAAAAGCGAAGAAGTATATGATGAAGCCGAAGGATTATTTTTTCTATCAGCAATTATTCCTTCTAGTTTCTCCAATGAAAATGACGAATTGCTCTCATTAAAACATGTATCAGCGCCAGTATGACAAACAGGCCCGGTGGGAGAGGCCTTGATCAATAAAGTATCATTATCACAATCAACAATAATTTCTTTCACTAATAAAAAATTATTACTTGTTTCCCCTTTTGTCCAAAGTCGTTGTTTACTGCGACTGAAGAATGTCACTTTGCCATCAGCTTTTGTTTTAGCAAATGCTTCTTCATTCATGAAACCAAGCATTAGCACTTTGCTGCTTATACTGTCTTGTATAATTACCGGAACAAGTCCATCTGTGTATTTCGAAAAATCGATATTCATGTAAAATATTTTTTGTTTATCAGCTTTTGTCCCGATAGCTATCGGGATTATCATCGTCCGTTGTTTTCAAATCTTCCAGTGG
>DASYQG010000693.1:0-5981 GCA_036005825.1 Chitinophagaceae bacterium
ATTGAAAGTTTCAAGGACATGAAAGCTCTGAAAGAAAAGTTCTCCGGGAAATTAAAAGGTAAAATTATTTTATTGGGAACTGAGCCACGACAACGATCTTTAACCGATACTATTTTAAAAAGGTATAGCGACGATGAATTAAGAACGCAGGATGAACAATTGGACCCATTAGAAAAACAGACTCCTTTGCCCGAATTATTAGATTCATGGAAAATTTCTGATCATACAGACGCTGAGTTTCTTGCTTTTGCTGAGGCAGAGGGAGCCTTAGCCGTATTGAGGACGCAATCTGCTTTGTTAGGTGTTTTACGAGTGCAGGGTACTTATAATTACCGCGACAGCGATCCTAAAGTTTTGCCTTATTTCTCGATCATACCAGAACATTTTGGCCGACTCTTCCGAATGTTAAAGGAGAAGGCTGTTCCGAGAATAAGATTAGATCTGCAAACTATTTTTTATCTCGAACCAGAAAATAATGTCAACATAATTGGCGAGATACCAGGAACTGATCCAACACTTAGATCAGAGGTAATAATGGTCGGGGGTCATTTTGATTCATGGCATTCTGCAACCGGCGCCACTGATAATGGAGTAAGTTGTATTGTATTGATGGAGGCATTAAGAGTATTGAAACAATCCGGGATTGTTCCAAAAAGAACGATCAGGATCTGCCTTTGGGGTGGGGAAGAACAGGCTTTTATTGGTTCAGTTGCCTATGCTATTGATCATTTTGGTGCACTTAAAGAGAAGCCTAACAGCGCTTCAAAAAAAGTAACTGCATATTTGAATCTTGACAATGGTGCAGGTGCTATCCGGGGTGTTTATTTGCAGGGAAATGAATTTGCACGACCGGTGTTCAAAGATATCTTCGAACCTATTTCATCAATAAGCACTGGTGCGTTAACGATCGAGAATACTTTATCAACTGATCATGAAACTTTCGATCATTATAATATACCTTCATTCCAGTTTATACAGGATCCGTTAAACTACGAAACTATCACACATCATAGTCATCTTGACGTTCCGGAATATGCACCCGAAAATGATCTGAAAAAAAATGCAGTGATACTTGCCTGGACAATTAATGCAATGGCAGGAATGGATTCAATGGTTCCGAGAAAATTGAAGGATTGATTTGAAGAAATTTTTCTTTCAGCTTCCATCGAGATCTTCATAATACTTTCTATGCTTTATCAAGCAAAAGTTTCCTTGCCTGCTTTTGTGCTTTTAATGCAAGTTCAGTTGTCAGGAAACAATGTTCCTGCGTCATGGCTGTTTCAGTTCTGTTCAATACGTCATTTACCAACTGCTCACCATAGGGCAGGTTTATATTGTTGCAATCAATGTACTGTGTATCTTTTCCATTTACAACAAAAAGATGATTGCCGCCATCTCTTCCGGCGATATCTACATTCTTGCGTATTTCAATAAAACCTTCAGTACCTAAAATTGTGAGTCTTCCATCACCCCATGATTTCAATCCATCGGGTGTGAACCAATCTACTCTTATATACCCGGTACCACTATTACCATTAATAGTCACATCACCAAAATCTTCGAATTGCGGGTACTGCGGATGCGCTACATTGCCTGTTTGTGAAGAAACAATCTCAGCTTTTGTTGAACCGGTGAAATATAGAAACTGGTCAAACTGGTGTGATGCTATATCAGTGATAATGCCACCAAAATATTTTTTATCAAAAAACCATGCTGGCCTCGTTGTCAGGCTTATCCGGTGTGGACCAAGTCCAATGGTTTGGATCACTTTTCCGATAGCACCTGCCTTCACGAGTTCACCTGCTTTTACCGTCGCTTTGTTCTCAAACCGTTCACTGTACATGATAGAATAGATGCGGCCTGTTTGTTTTTGTACACGACGCACATCAGCCAGTTGCTCCAGCGAAGTGATACCTGGTTTGTCAGACATATAATCTTTGCCATGCTGCATTACCCGGATACCTAATTGTGCTCTTTCATTGGGAATAATGGAGCTTAATACCAACTGAATTGATTTGTCTTCAAGAATTTCTTTTTCATCAGTCACTCTTTTTGCCAGTGGATATTTTTTTGAAAATGCAGTTGCCAGGTCATCGTCTTTAGAATGAAATGAAACAAGCTGCCCTCCGCCACGTGTTACTGCATCCACCTGTGAGTAAATATGGGCATGGTTAATACCAATAACAGAAAAACTGATCCGCGGTTCAGAATAGTTTGACCGTAGATCATTCCCGCTTTCTTTTATATCGTCTCTCTTATTACCCAAAACTCCATTAGGTATAATAGAAAAGAATGCTGCAGCAGTGGTAGCGGCGGATGCTGATCGGATAAACTTTCTGCGGTTAAATTTTGAAGACTTCATAATACTTTATTTCATTAATTCAAATGTAGCCACTTTCTGCGTTGGTGGAGTAACCCATACTAATGATCTCGTTAATATTTAAAAGATAAATCTTGAAATGTTCTTTTTTGCGATTTTCCTTGGCGGACATGAGAGTAAGGATACTTTTTTCAAACCAATGAGGAATATAAAGACAATGGCTGCAACGAATATGTTTCCGCTTCACCGCGGAACATGATCAAAGTGATAATATAGACAAGAACAGCCAGCACAATACCCCATAAAAAAAAGTAGTGAGCCCTTTTAAGAAGTTTATATTTCATGTTGAGCAACCTGCCATAGAAATATAATTCCTTAATAAACGCATCCATTTTCTGTGTGTCATCTATCAGGGTTGAGTTTATCTGTGACCTATATTCCTCAAGAGTAAGATCATTACATTTTTTGTAATGAAGAATATTATTTTCTGTTTCCTCGTTTTTTTCACTGTTAAATTCAGGCTTTACCGATTGGATAGAAAAGAAAAGAGAAACAACATTTGAGAACATGAGAATAGATGCGAAAAGCCAACTGTATGGAACATTTGCAATAATTTTACTGATCAGGGTGACACTGAGAGTTAGAAAAAGAGAATTTACTACCAGCATGATCCTCGCTTTCCGGTCGGCATCGCCAATCAATCTCACATAATTGGCGGCAGTCTCTTTTAAAATAACATCAGTTTTTATTTTTTTCTTTTTTTCCTCTTTCATTTGTCTTTAGTTTTCAAACATCTGGAAGCTATTGTGCAAAATTAAGTCCAAATAATTAACTCCGTTGATGGTCAATAGTTGCCAGGCTTGGTTGATATATTCTTATCTAAGTTCTGGCTAAAAACTCAATTAACTTTTTCATGAAAATAAATAGCCGGTACCTTCGTTCAATTATTCTTTGATAAATGGAACTTATGAAAAGACTGGCAACACTGTTTATAGTATTCGGATGTGGGAACGCATTCGCTGCTTCTCGCGACAGTGTTATCCAGACTTCAATCTTTTCGACAGTTTTAAATGAAAACCGGCAGATAATTATACATCTGCCAGGAAATTATTTTTATGATAGCGTTCAGAAATACCCTGTAATGTATGTCTTGGATGGAACCTCGCAGGATCAGCACACGACAGATAAAATAGAAATTCTTTCAGTAGCAGGTCTCATACCTGCTGCCATAGTTGTAGGCATTCCGAATACTAGGGGCAATCGCAACAGAGATTATATACCCCCATTCATGAGAACAAATATTGATGACCCCAATAGTGTTTATGGTTCATCAGATAAGTTTTTGACTTTTGTAAAAAATGAACTTATTCCTTTTATCGACAGTAACTACCGTAGCTCCGGCATCAGAACATTAAGTGGGAACTCAGCCGGAGGTTTATTTGTTTTATATTCTCTTTTTGAACAACCCAATTTGTTTCAGGCGAGGTTTTGCTACAGTACACCGGTTTGGCGCTTTGATAGTTTGATGGTAAAAAAAATGAAGGAGTTTCTTCAGAGAAACCCGGCTGGCCCTGATGGATTTTTATACATGAGTGTTGGCGAAAATGAAACGGAAAGAATAATAGCCGGATTTAATTTTATGGTATTGACATTGCAAGAGAATCGTAAAAAGAATTTTAAATGGGTTGCAAATTTCACCCCACATTCCGATCACCAGGACAATGCACTTATTTCCACATCGAAGGGCCTGGCTGAATGGGGTAAATACCTGCAGGGAAGAAAGAAATAACTTGCAGGCTATTTCTCACTTCCGTATTGTGTATTGATATCACGGAGGATCGCAGTCATTTTCGTAATACACGTATCATACCTGTTTAATATTTCTTGCGTAAAGGTGAGGGTGCGACAAATATTATAAGCACGGTCGGAAGTCAGGATATCTAATAAATTATTGGTACTGTCAGTTATTCGTTTTGTATTGTCTGCTACATATTCAAATAATTTCTGCTTTTTAGCAGTATAGAAATTGGTGCTCCCGATCAGGTTAGGAATATTCTCCTGGTAAAGATCAAGAATATTATTTTGCAGGTTTTTGTTTTCGATAGTACCAATTTTTCCTGAAGATTTGAATCCTTCAAATCTTCCGCTGTTAGGAACAAGACCCGTGGTATTGAATATCCAGCCATAATATTTACGTATTGTGTCCGGGTTCAATGGCTCATTTATTTTCCGGGTGCTGATATACATAAATATTTTTTGACTGTTTTCAAATGATTGTTTATCCTGTTTCATCTCTAAGGTATCAGTTCTAAGATCTTCTCTTAACCCTAATAAAAACTCTTTGGTTTCATGCCGCTGATGCTTCAATTCGCTACGATCGTGAAAGTAAATAGAAACGGTAATAGCAAACACAATGATGACTATCTCAATTAAAAATTCACTGACCTTGTGCCAAATAGGGTTATTTGTTGCCCATAAGCCAAATACTTTTTTTGTATGCTTGATCACTTCCTGTTCGGCCATGTCTGATAGATTAAGGTTGGGCAAATTTATAGTGAAAAGCAATCAGGCTTAAGATTTGCTTGATAATTTCCGGAGTGTAGTGTACGAAAACGGTAAGAAACGTTCGTGTCGAGGTTAACTATAAACTCAAAACGATGAAAAAAACTATTCTTGTTCTTCTCGGTATTGTTGCAATCAATTGCATTTCATTTGGACAAAGAATTGATATCGGTATTAAAGGTGGCCTGAATTTTTCAAAATTGGAGATCCCTGATATGAACACATCCAATAAAACGGGATATCATCTTGGGGCATATTCACTTTTCAAATTTGGAAAACTTGGTTTGCAGCCCGAGGTTGTTTTCTCACAGCAGGGATCGAAAGTGGAGTTGGGAGATTGGGATACCAAATACATCAACATTCCTATTATCCTGAAATTTTACCTGGGTGGTGGATTTAATTTGCAAGCTGGACCACAATTTGGCTTTTTAAATAAGGCCGAACTC
The DNA here is from genome assembly GCA_036005825.1 of Chitinophagaceae bacterium. Taxonomy (GTDB): domain Bacteria; phylum Bacteroidota; class Bacteroidia; order Chitinophagales; family Chitinophagaceae; genus VBAS01. The sequence continues at coordinate 5,329 of DASYQG010000693.1, forward strand.
GATGGAAATAGTATTGAAGACGATCTTAAAAATGCTGATGTCAGCCTCGGAATGGGTTTAGGCTGGGATACTCCAATAGGACTGAATTTTGATGCCCGTTATAATTTAGGATTGACTGATAACAGCGATGATCCGGCTTATGCGACAATTAAAAGCCAGGTATTTCAATTATCTCTCGGATTCAGGATATTTCATCTTGGTAAAAAATAAATTAAAGCCGCAACTTGATTCGCTCTTTATGTGTTATGCTCAGTTTGTCGACATGCCAATTGCTATCGGAATGAAACAACTTGTGATTTAACATCAATTCCGGAAAAGCTGACTTTTAATTTTAACACTAAACTCATTTCAATTTTTTTAGTTTAACTTTCATAGCAGCTAAATACATCAATTAAACATGATTGATCTGTAAAATTATTTTATCGTCCTTCGATCAAAATCAACACATCATGAACACGAGAAAACTCAAACTATTCATCTTCTGTCTTGCTGTCATAAATACGCTAAGTGCCCAGGATATGTGGAAATATTTTACGCCGGATGATTTTGCTAAACGAAGAGCTAAAGTAATGGAGCAGATCGGCGATGGCATTGTCATTATGCAGGGAGCAGAGCTGCCGGAGGCCTATGTAAAATTCAGGCAGGATAATAAT
>DASYQG010000694.1:0-6026 GCA_036005825.1 Chitinophagaceae bacterium
GAGTTCATACATTCCCAGACCGGAAATATAAACAGTAGCTCTCTTAACAGCTGATGAGCTTTGAAATTCTTTTCGTAAATAACGGGCAGATAATCTTGACCATTGAGTAATACTATCCCATGGTGATGCTTTATCATAGCCGATCCATTTTGCTTTCCAGTCAATACTATTTACTAACCCGGTTGAGAAGAAAGCCGTTTCAGTTGTTGTCGCCTCACCTTTATTTGTCAATATTTTTACTTTCCAGAAATATTTTGTGGCAGACTGTAAAGGTTTGCCAGCATAGGCTATATGAATCGATTGTGAAGAGTTTTGTTTACCAGAGTTCCATACATCACCATCTTCTTTGCTTAGCTTTTCACTCGATGATGAAACGATTATTTGATATGCCGTTTGTTGAACATTTCTTTGGCTAGAATTTAATTCCCAACTGAACCTTGGCTCTTTTATATCAATACCTAATGGATTCACCTGCATCTCACAACGCAGATTGTTTACACTCACTTGTGCAAAGATCTGCTGTACTGATAAAAAGAAAGAAATCAATACTATGACCTGTTTATATTTCATTACTGATTTGCTGAAAAATTAAAATACAATACCAGTTTCAAAGCCCTTGCCGGATCTTTTTCATAATCGTAAAATATATTCTTTAACCCCATGGGTCCAGTTGTCTCATTTCGTTGTGTCTTAGTTCCTATACTACTGATGCCTTGCATAAAAGAAATATCACCAGAAGGAAAGATAGGTTCATAATTATGCCACTGGTCAGTTTTCCACACCGGAGTGAATAACCTCATAAAAACATCTTCTGTTTCTGTAACAACAGTAAACTGGTTGTTAGTTGTAATAAAAGTCCCTTTGTAAAAATCAGAATAGTATCCTTTGAATTCGGGGTATATCCAGGGAGCTTCACCAGTTTCTGTATTGTTATAATCTTTGTGCCATTGTCCAAATGCAGTTCCCGCCATTCGATTCTTCCAAACCCGGTAAGGCCCGTTACCGATATAATCAACCGATTTTATCTGCGCCTCAGGAAATGAAAAGTTCACGCCAACCATATTTGTAAAATAAGCGGAGGGAAAATAATTTACCTGCAACTTTATCCAACCTGATGGATAAATAGTCCATTGCAAACGGTTATAACTGTTCTTCCTGTCAAAAGTGGATTCAATCACGAGGTTCTTGCCATCAAATCTGTGCTTGAAATTTTGAAAATTATTTTCCCCTTCCTGCAAGACTGGACCGTTAGTAAATGGAATATCACCTTTTGTGTTTTTTATTTCTATTAAACGTCCGCTGTTTTTATTGATGACAATATCAACTCCATTAGCCTTGATATTAAATAAAGAGTCAATTTCCTTGATCGTGACGGCTGCCTCTCCTTGTTTTTTAACAATGATTCCGGCTATCTTTTCTGGCATTTTTATCGGGAAACTCCATGTAAACACTTCTCTTTTGAAGGCATCCTTTGCAGTAACATATAATACATCAAACTTATTCCATGATGCTGGCAAATTTAATTTCAAAACACCTTTATCGCCAGGTTTGAGGTTTGGAGCTGTAGTGGTTCCCTTTAAAAAATATGAATCTGAATTTCCGTAATTAACCCCGGCAAGATTCCAGCTAAAACTACATTGATTAAGGTTAGTAAAGTGGTAACGATTCTCAATATTTAACTTTCCATCAAATGCATCTGTGATTTCTTTTCTTTCAAAATGTATTGGGCTCCATATTTCTTTGATGGCATAATAACTTCCTTCCTTTTCGTGATGTGGGCCAAGTATTCCATCAGCTGCACGATGTTTATCTGTATCCAGCGAATCATTCAAATCTTTTCTTACCACAGCATTGTCAGCAAAATCCCAAAGAAAACCTCCAGCGCTTAATGGATCATGCCACATCTTTCCCCAATAATCCTCTAGGCCAGCACCATGACCACCATCAAATTGTCCGTGCAAAAATTCGGTTGGCATTACGATCTCTCTTCCGTATTCATAATTGCCGATGCCATAATTGTATTCCCGGTAATGCTGTGTTTCGATTCCATTAAATAATTGCCAGGGATGAATGACAAGCCTTTTTTGAATGTCGTATTGCGTAAACAAACTATCCAGTTCAAAATTATGACCGCCTTCATTTCCGTTTGACCATATAACAATCGAGGGATGGTTTGCGTCGTGATCGATCATTTCTTTCAATAGCTTTGTTCCAGTCTTTGTATCATAATTGCCATGCCAACCGGCTAACTCATCCATTACAAATAATCCCAATGAATCACATACATCCAGAAAATGATCATCGGGAGGATAATGTGACATACGAACAGCATTCATGTTCATGTCTTTCATCAACAGTACATCTTCAATACTGTTTTGCCTATTCATTGTTCTGCCAGTCTCTGGTCTGAATGAGTGACGATTCACTCCTTTCATTTTTACTTTTACTCCATTTATATATATACCATCCCGCTGTTTTACTTCAACAGTTCTGAAGCCAAATTTCTGACTTAACGTATGTAAAACTTTTCCATTCCGATAAATAGTAAAAACAGCTTTATAAAGGTTTGGTGATTCCGGCGTCCATAGTTTAGGTAAAATAAATTTGCTTTTTATAGTCATTGTATTCGGAGATTCTTCCCATTTAACATCAATTTGTTTTCCAAACTTTACGTTTGATAGGGAATAAAGCTGTATTGACATACTTTGAGGAAACCCATTAGCTAAAATATTTGCTTTAAATGTACCATCGGCCTTTGCATCAATAGAAACATTTGCAATATGAGCAGTTGGTAAAACCTCTAACCACACCGGTCGGAATATGCCCCCGAAAATCCAGAAGTCAGCTTTGCGTTCGGCATTATTTACAGATTCGTTTGAAGAATGTTTTGCAACTGTTACTTCCAGCAAATTCGTTTCACCATATTTCAACAACATCGTTATGTCGTATTTAAATGCATAAAAAGCACCCTGATGAATTTCGCCTGCACTAACTCCATTAATTTTCACTTCAGCATCTGTCATCACTCCTTCAAAAACTATATTAACCGCTTTTTCTTTCCATGCTACTGGTACATTAAACGAATATTTATATAATCCTTTTTCTTTTCCTCTTACACTATCTTTTGCAAAACCGTAATCATATTTACCAAAGCCCTGTAACTCCCAGCAAGATGGAACGGGAATCGGTGTCCATTTACCCGAGTTCATTCCACTGGTGCAAAAGAATTCCCAGTTCTTTGTGTTATCGCTTCCTGTGCCAGAGAGGTACACTTTTTCTGTTTGCTGTGCAGCAATGTGTAAAGAGAAAAGTGAAAAGTGAAAAAATGAGATAATATGTAAAACTCTTTTATTCATCATTCATAACTCATAATTTACCTGTTACTCGTTCAAGGGTACCTGATGATGCCGCCTTCTTTCCATTTACGAACACTTGCAACCCTTTTCCCTTTTTATATTTCACTCCATCTTTATCCCAAAGGATTGTGATAATTTTTCCGTGATACAAAATATTATCAAGGCAAAACCAATCCCATTTGTTTTCTGGCAATAATGGATTTACTTCGATAACATTGTCCGCCCTTGGCCGTAAACCAACAAGACCTGTAATGATCAGATCATTAAATGTTGAGTGATTGTAGTAACGGCTTCTCTCTTCATCGCCCTTTAACCAGTAACCTGTTTTCTCATCGAGATATTCACCAACATAAGGACGGCCGCGGTAGTATTGAGATTCCACAAAAGTTTCCAACAGATCAAAATAATTACTGTCCACTATATAATCTTGTTTATAATTATTCAGAAGGTTAGCCATACCTGTTAATGTTTGTGAAGTGGCGAATGGCCAAACAGCACCATCCCATTCGCAATTGCAACATCCATGTGTACGGAATTGTGGATGGCTCCTGTCGGCAGTTGTAATTCCAAATGGAGCATCAAAAGTTTTTTTATCTACCACGTTTTTCCATGCAATACTGTAATTGCTGTCAGGCATATTGAAATACCAGGGAATAAAACCAATCTCCTCTCTCACATTTGCCAGCGTATCACCTTGATCCTTTCTTACTTCAAAAAAACCATGATTGGGGTTCCAAAGTTTTGACTGAACTAACGATTTAATGGAATCTGCTTTTGATTGGTAAACAAATGCTTCTCTTCCATTACCTGTCATCAGGTTTATTTTTTGCAGAGCCATTGCATTACCAAACATATACCCGTTGATGCTTGGTCTTGGATTTTTATCTTTTCTGCCACCGCTAATTGTTTCTTCCATCGCATCCCTTACATCATATTGCCAGTACAAACCACTGGCTGATCTTTTTTCATGCTCCCATGCTTCATAATCGTTTTCCAAATCGGGCAATAAGTCTGTAATGAATTTTTTATCCAGATTGACCAAATACCTGTTATAGATCGCATCTGCATACCAGCCGCTGTAAAAACGCAGCTTGCTCATCGGCTTACCGTTATTTCCCCGCAGCCATACATGCAGGTTATCATCCATATATTTTTTATCATGCAGCCAGCGGCTCTCATATATATGGTGGCCTAGGGCACTGCTGATAAGATTATATTTATCTGCATAGCTCCGCTGAATCAAGAATTCGGTAAAGACAAACCCGTTTTCTGTTTTCTTAATATGCTTGCGTAATGTCCACCAGCGGAAATAAAATATCTCTTCAAAGTTTTGTTGCGGGCACTCGAATAAGGGAATATTCTTTTTCATCCATGCCCAGGCACTATCGTTTGGAATTGCCTGTTCAATGTTTGGCTTTTCCATTTTATTGAAATAGTCAACATAGTGTTTGAAATTGTCGGCTTTTAATACAAAGGGTTTCAGCTGTGAGAAAGAATTTAACCACAAAAACACAAAGGCACAAAGAAGCACAACGTATTTTATATCATTCTTCATTACTCGTTTATTGTTTTTTGCCAGCCTGCGTAACCCTCTTTTACTTTTGACAAATCTGGCCGCGGCAAATAATTTTTTTTATCTGAATTTAATTTTTTCAGTATTTCTATACTTTCATAAACACCTGCTTGTAATCCTGCGAGATAAGCTGCTCCTAATGCAGATACATCCGGCATACCAATGGTTGCAACAGGTTTACTAAGCAAATCAGCGAGAAACTGGATCACGAATCGATTGGAAGTTATTCCCCCATCTGCCATCAGTTCCTTTAATGAAAGTTTTGCATCTTTTTCCATTGCAGCGATTACATCTGCAATCTGGTAGGGAATGGATTCAAGCGCCGCCCTTACAATATGATTTTTCGTTGTGCCGAAATTAATCCCCGACAGAGAAGCTCTTCTATCCATTTGCCAATGAGGTGAACCTAATCCACTAAATGCAGGAACAAGATAAACTCCACCATTATCAGCAACAGCATTCGCCATTGCTTCTGTTTCTTTACTATCACTAAATAATTTCAATTCATTTCTTAACCATTCAATGGTAGCACCGCAGGAAACAATCACACCTTCCAGTGCATAATCAATTCTGCCTTCTGTACTCCAGCAGATAGTTGTTACCATTCCATTTCTTGATTGAATGGGTTTACTTCCAATATTCATTAAGATACTGCAACCGGTGCCTAGTGTAGCTTTGGCTGTACCTGCTTCAAAACAACCTTCACCAAATGCTGCTGCATGTGAATCGCCGATTAAGGCTGCAACTGGAACTGGTTTTGGTAAAAGATTGTTTAATGTTGTTTCACCAAATAAGGATGAAGATGCTTTTAATTCTGGAAGATTTAGTTGGGTAAGCCCAAACTGACCAATTAATTCTTCATCCCATTCCAATGTATGCAGATTGAAAAATAATGTTCTTGATGCGTTTGTATAATCCGTTCCATATTCTTTTCCGTTAGTAAACTTATACAGCAACCATGTATCGATTGTTCCAAAAAATGCTTCGCCTTTTGAAATGGCAGATCGTATCGTTGAATTATTCTGGTTGAGCCAGATAAGCTTGGTGCCAGAAAAATAAGGATCAATCACCAAACCTGTTTTTGCATTTACCGTTTC
>DASYQG010000695.1:0-1936 GCA_036005825.1 Chitinophagaceae bacterium
GGTTAAGAGCAAAAGCAATGATGATCCATACGTTTTCCGTCTTTATGTAACCGGAGCTTCTCCGAATTCTCTCAGGGCTATTGCAAATACAAGAAATCTATGCGAAGAATATTTTAATGAGAACTATGAACTGGAAATAATCGATGTGCATCAGCAACCATCAATTGCCAAAAAGGAAAACATTATCGCATTGCCCTTACTTATAAAAAAGCATCCTTTGCCTGAGAAGCGATTAATAGGCGATATGTCTGATATGGAAAGAGTGCTTAAAAGTTTTGGATTGTCAAACATTGATCAATAAATGAGAGAGACAAAAACTTACGAGGAACTTTTAGAAGACCTGGAAGAGCTTACTCTCCAACTTAAGGAGGCTAATGAAACTATTCATGCTATCCGTACCGGCCAGATAGATGCGTTGGTTGTGGAAACAGAAGGCGGGCCTCAATTATATACATTGAAAAGCGCCGATCACACTTACCGTGTATTCATTGAGAAAATGAAAGAAGGCGCAGTGACGCTTAACAGCAATGGGATCATATTATATTGTAATTCGCAATTCGCCGATATGATCAATTTGCCATTAGCAAAAGTGATCGGTTTGCCTATCATGAATTTTATCCCCGGCGAGTATAAGGACATTTTCAAAAAAATAACAAAACAGGGATGGCAATCTGATAGCAAAGGAGAGATCGCTTTGAAAAATAAGAACAATGAACTGGTGCCGTTTTTATTGTCTGTCACTTCACTGGAATTAGATGAAGGTGCTGCACTTAGTATTATTCTTACCGATCTTAGCCTGCAAAAAGAAAATGAAAAACAATTAGAATTAAAAAATAAGCAATTGGAAGAGGCAAGGCTAGCAGCTTACAAGATGAATGAAGAATTGGAAGAAATTGTTGAAGAAAGAACTAAAGACTTGCTGGTAAGTCGTGAATATTTTAAATTTTTAGCTGATAATATACCTGTGATAATATGGACATCTGGTGTTGATGGAAAACTAGATTATGTGAACCGCCGATGGGTTGAATATACGGGTTTTGATGTGGAGGAATCAAAAACAAAACAAGGAGAGTTGCTACATACGGATGACCTGGAAAGAAATATTACTGAGTGGCAAACAGCCTTAAAGGAAAAAAGAAAATATGAAGGCGAGTTCCGGCTTAAAAGAGCAACTGATGGAGCTTATCGATGGCATTATTCACAAGCTATACCGTTTAAAGATAAACATGGAAACATAACCGCATGGATAGGAACAAACATCGACATAGATGATCAGAAAAAAGAGTTGGAGAAGAAAGATGAGTTTATCAGCGTGGCCAGCCACGAGCTGAAAACTCCACTAACCAGTTTGAAAGGATACATTCAATTGATGGAGTTCCAGGAAAATTTATCTGATACGGCAAAGATCTATGTTTCAAAAGCAACTTCATCAGTAAATAAACTACAACATCTGATCGATGAATTATTGGATGCAAGTAAAATAAAGGCCGGTAAGCTTAAATTCAAGAAAGAGGAATTAAACCTGACCGACCTGGTAAATCTATGTATTGAGAACTGTACTTATATCTATCCTTTGCACCAGATAACAAAAGAATTACAAGATGATATTATAGTGTGTGGAAATGCCGAACGATTGGAACAGGTATTAATGAATTTGATAAACAATGCAGTAAAATATTCTCCGAATAGAAAAGAGATAATTATTCGTGCCGAAAAAAATAAAGATACAGCGATTGTTTCGGTGATCGATTTTGGTATCGGTATGCAGAAGACTGATCAGGAATTAATATTTGAAAGATTTTATAGGGCCAATGGTCATGAATCAACGATGCCCGGTCTTGGTATGGGACTTTACATATCGTCTGAGATCATCAAAGAACATAATGGTGAGATACATGTAAGAAGTAAGCTGAATGAAGGTTCTGTATTTTCCTTT
>DASYQG010000696.1:0-2453 GCA_036005825.1 Chitinophagaceae bacterium
GCCGGCGGTTTTCTATTATTGTATTCTGATTCTTATACTAGTTCATTAGTGGCATTAATCATGCTTGGTGCAGGCTTTGCGGCAAGTTTCCCCGTGATACTTGGATACATTGGTCATATCTATGCAAATCTTTCCGGAACTGCTTTCAGTATTGCATTTGTTATTGGGTTAACAGGCAATACCCTGATAAATTATTCCTTTGGTTTGCTTTCGAATCAATATGGCACAAAACAGCTCCCTGTTTTATTACTATGTGTCATCGCTTGTTTACTGATCCAGATATTATTAATAAAACAAAATATTTCTTCAAAAATTAAAATGTAAAAAATATGCTGGCGAAAACATGGTTGCAAAATGCAAGAAGTATAATAGATAAGATTGAAGAAACGCAGTTGGAAAAAATTCAACAGGCAGCAACGATAATGGCTGACACGATCGAAGCCGATCGCTGGGTGCATACATTTGGTTGCGGTCACGCTACGCTTCCAATTGAAGAAATGTATCCACGCATCGGCGGGTTTGTTGGTTTTCATCCGATGATCGAGTTGCCACTAACTTTTTTCACAAACATTGTTGGTGGCATGAGTGTACAGAATTTTGTTTTCCTGGAAAGAGTAGAAGGTTATGGGACAGAGATCATGAAGGGGTACAATTTTGATAAAAAAGATTGTATGTGGGTGTTCTCTCATACAGGAATTAACGCAGTAAATATAGATGTAGTGCTGGAAGCAAAAAGACAGGGGATGAAAGTGATCGTTTATGGATCAGCTAAAGAAGCTGAAGGAAAAAAATCAAGACATAGCAGCGGAAAAAATATTTTTGAGCTGGCAGATCTTGTTGTGGACACTTGTGTGCCGATACAGGATGCCTGTGTTCCTTTAAAAAATCATTTTGATAAAGTTGGACCTGTTTCCACCCTTGCATTTGTAACTGCTGTGTGGATGACAGTAACAACTGTTGCAGAAATATTAGCAGATCGCGGAGAAAAACTTTTTATTCATCCTTCACATAATGTGCCGGGAGATACTACTGCAAAAGAAAGATTGGATGAAGCGTTGGGAGAATACAAGCGGAGGATTGCGGGAGTATGAGATCGTGAAACGTCAAACGTGAATCGTGAGACGAAGCCTTTCACGTTTGACGTTTCACTTTTCACGAAAGATGATAATCGAACAGAACCCTTCGCTACGCTCTGGGCAGGCTACTGCAACAATTGGTGAATAGAATTGTTGCAGTACAAGAGCGCGACGCAACAAAAGCTAAATAGAATTCCTTCTGTTTGGTTCCCGCCTCCGCTTACCATTATTATAAATTTTCAATTAATAATAGCTTCGGCGGGCAGGCATAAAAAATTTATCTTGCGTCACTAAATGCTTATCCGATGAAATTAGTTTCTTTTTTGCAGGATGGACATGACAGGTTGGGAGTATTGATCGGCGATCTTGTCTATGATATGGAAGTGTTGCATCCTGATCTGCCTAACAGCATGGGTTTGTTCCTGAATTATTGGGAAGAATCATATCCCGTAGCACAGGCTGGAGAAATGATGTTACGTGAAGGAGAAAGGGTCAGCAACAAGGGTGTGCCATTAAGTGGATTAGAATTGCTGGCGCCGGTGCCTTTCCCTACTTCCTGTCGTGATGGTTATGCATTTCGTCAACATGTAGCAGCGGCGAGAAGAAATCGTAAAGTGGAAATGATCCCCGAGTTTGATCAGTACCCGGTTTTTTATTTCACCAATCATCATAGCATACAAGGACCAGGTGATATTAGTTGCATGCCTGATCATTTTGAGAAACTGGATTTTGAGTTGGAAGCAGCAATCGTTATTTGCAAACACGGAAGAAATATAAAAGCGGAAGAAGCGGATGAACATATAGGAGGCCTGATGATCATGAATGATCTGAGTGCAAGAAGATTGCAGATGGAAGAAATGTTATTGAACCTTGGACCCGCAAAAGGAAAAGATTTTTCTACCGCCATTGGGCCGTGGTTGGTAACATTGGAAGAATTAGAAGCGTTTGTTGTGCCATGTAAAGAAAAGCATGTTGGTAAAAGTTGGAACCTTTCAATGAAATGTTGGGTAAATGGGATGCAGGTCAGTGACGGAAATCTTTCTGATATGGATTGGACCTTTGCCGAGATCATTGAAAGAGCTTCTTATGGTGTTGATCTTTTTCCCGGTGATGTGATCGGCAGCGGAACAGTCGGCACTGGTTGTTTTTTGGAATTGAATGGAACAGGAAAACTTACAGACCCGAATTATACAGAGCAATGGCTACAATCCAACGATGTGGTTGAAATGGAAATTGACGGACTTGGTAAACTAAGCAATACCATAGTAGCTGAAGAAACTGATTGGAGTATTCTGAAAATTAAAAAGTAAAAAGTCAAAACTTATCATTTCCTGTTTTTGACTTTTTACTTTTAACTTTTGAATTCGCTTATATCAC
>DASYQG010000697.1:0-13745 GCA_036005825.1 Chitinophagaceae bacterium
GTACACCCGTTTCAATGATTTAAAGCAAGCAGAAGCCCAGGCACGAGAAGCTCAGATAGAATTAGGATTAGAAAGAGTAAGAGCAAGAGCTATGGCTATGCAAAAATCTGATGAGTTAAAGGAATTAGTAGGAACTGTCTATACCGAACTCACCAAACTGGATTTAGCATTAGACCGCTGCCTGATTTGGGTAATGAATAGTGAAGATCTTTCATCACGATTATGGATGGCGAATGCAGAATCGCAGCCAGTTAATTTTTATATACCTCATCATGTTAATCCGCCCTATCTCGCTTTTGTAAAAGCATGGAAGGATAGAAATAAAAGATGGCAATATGATCTACATGGACAGATAAAAAAAGAATGGGATGGATATGTTTTTAACCAAACCGAAATGAAATATCTGCCTGAGCCGGTGAAAGGAAATATGCAGGTAACGGATAGAGTAATGCTGGCAGGATCCTTTCACAATTTTGGTTGTTTACAGACCGCCGGTCCCGAACCTTTGAAAGAAGAGCAATTTGATATTCTGAATCGCTTTGCCAATGTTTTTGATTTAACGTACACCCGTTTCAATGATTTAAAACAAGCAGAAGCACAGGCAAGAGAAGCACAGATAGAATTAGGATTAGAAAGAGTACGGGCAAGAGCCATGGCAATGCAAAAATCAGATGAATTAAAAGAATTGATTGGCACAGTACATACAGAATTAACCAAGCTGGATTTAATACTTGACCGCTGCTTCATCTTGATTTATGATACTACATCACTGGGTGTAACCTGGTGGATGTCTAATCCTGAAGTACCGCTGGAGCCAATGGGCTTATTTGTAAAATATCATGAGCAATCTCCTTACCTGGCTTTTATTGATGCATGGAAGGAGCGAAATCTTAAATGGCAGTACACACTAGAGGGAACAGTTAAGAAAAACTGGGACAGCTTTTTATTTGTTGAAACAGAACTTTCACGTTTGCCGGATTTTGTAATAGACAATATGAAAGCCAACGAGAAAGTATATCTGTCAGCCTCCTTCAACAATTTCGGTTGTTTGACACTGGCTACCCTTGAAATATTATCAGATGAACATTTTGATATATTACTCCGCTTCGCAAAAGTTTTTGATTTAACCTATACACGTTTCAATGATCTGCAAAAAGCCGAAGCACAGGCAAGAGAAGCTCAGATAGAATTAGGATTGGAAAGAGTAAGAGCAAGAGCAATGGCCATGCAAAACTCCGATGAATTAAAAGAATTGATTGGCACAGTATATACTGAATTAACTAAACTTGATCTAATTCTGGACCGTTGCTTTATCCTGATTTATGATAATAAATCAATGGGTGTGACCTGGTGGATGTCCAATCCTGAAGCACCTTTACAACCTACTGGCTTATTTGTAAAATACCATGAGCAGCCTCCTTACCTGGCCTTTATTAAAGGATGGAAGGAACGAAATCTGAAATGGCAATACATACTTGAAGGCGAAGTCAAAAAAACATGGGATAAGTTTTTATTCGTCGAAACAGAACTTTCACGTTTGCCGGAATTTGTAATTGCCAATATGAAAGCAAATGAGAAAGTATATCTGTCCGCATCCTTCAATAATTTCGGCTGTTTGACGCTGGCCACTCTTGAATCATTGTCAGATGCACATTTTGATATACTGTTACGCTTTGCAAAGGTTTTTGATCTTACTTATACACGTTTTAATGATTTAAAGCAAGCTGAAGCCCAGGCAAGAGAAGCAAGAATAGAAACGGCATTAGAAAAAATTCGTGCAAGCACAATGGCCATGCAGCGAAGTGAAGATCTTTCGCAAACAGCGTTTGTTCTTTTTAACCAGTTTAAAGAATTAGGACAAGCACCCGAAAGGATTTTTATTGCCACATTTGATGATCATGATAAGGGGGTAGTTGATCTGTGGGGAACCGACCAGGGCGGCAAGCAACTAAATAAACTCTTTAAGGTGCCGGTAAATGAACCAACCATGGTAAGCAAGATCGTTGCAGCATGGAAAGATAAAAAGAGATCAGTGGTGGTTGATCTGAAAGGAGAAGAATTAAAAACTTATTTGGGATTTTTAAAACAAGCAGGCATACCGGTTACTGAAGGGATCCTGGACGAACGCAGGGTACAGACAGCCGCTTGCTTTTCTAATGGAGTTATCGGGGTAACAACATCCGAACCACAATCTGCAGAAGCTGTTCAATTGCAGGAAAGATTTGCCGGTGTATTTGATCTAACCTATACCCGTTTCCTCGATCTGCAAAAAGCGGAAGCACAAACAAGAGAGGCATTAATAGAAGGAGCATTGGAAAGAGTTCGGGCCAGAGCATTGGCCATGCAGCAGCCAGAAGAATTGAAAGATGTTGCACAAGTATTGAGAAATGAAATGGGGGCTTTAGGAGTTGAAGAATTGGAAACCTGTAGCATTTATATTCATGGTGATAGTTCAGATAATGTGGAATGCTGGTATGCACTGCAGGATCCTAAACATGCGGAAAAGAAAATGGTATCGGATCATTTTGTTTTGAATTTGGATGATACATGGGTGGGAAGAGAAATGAAAAAATTTTATGGCTCAGGAAAAGACCAAACTTCTATCGTGATGCAGGGAATGTATCGAAAAGAATGGATCAAATACTGCTACGAGCATTCACCTGTGTTCAGTGGTTTTTATGGAGAGTCAATTCCTGATCGTACTTATCATCTGCATAAATTTTCGCACGGCTATATTGGGGCAGCTGCGCCGGGTGATATTTCTGGCGAAAGCTGGAAATTATTAGGTCGTGCAGCATCAGTATTCTCATTGGCTTATTCCAGGTTTAAAGATCTAACACAAGCAAGAAACGATCTAATTAAACTAAAAGAAGAAAAGAAAAGAGCAGAAGATGCACTTACAGAATTACAGGCTACCCAAAAACAATTGATACAATCGGAAAAAATGGCTTCTCTCGGTGAGTTGACTGCCGGCATTGCTCATGAAATTCAAAACCCGTTGAACTTCGTCAATAATTTTTCTGATGTAAGCAATGAGCTGCTGGAAGAAATGAAAGCAGAGTTAGAAAAAGGAAACGCAGAAGGAGCAAAAGCAATTGCTGTCGATGTAAAAGAAAACCTGGAAAAGATCTTACACCATGGAAAAAGAGCTGATGCAATTGTAAAGGGAATGTTGCAGCATAGCCGAAGCAGCAGCGGACAAAAAGAGCTAACAGATATAAATGTATTGGCCGAAGAATATCTCAGGCTTGCTTATCATGGCTTGAGAGCAAAGGACAAATTCTTTAATGCAAAATTTGAAACCGATCTTGACCGGTCTATAACTAAAATAAATATCATTCCACAGGAAATAGGAAGAGTAATACTTAACCTCATCAATAATTCCTTCTATGCAGTAAGTGAAAAGAAAAAAAATAGTGACAACGGCTATGAACCAATAGTTACTGTCAGTACCAAGGCTGTAAAGCCCCCTTTAGGGGGTTTGGGGGTTGTTGAGATCAGGGTAATTGATAATGGTAATGGTATCCCCAAAAAAGTTTTGGATAAAATATTTCAACCATTCTTTACCACAAAGCCGACAGGCGTAGGAACGGGATTAGGTCTATCATTGAGTTATGATATTGTTACCAAAGGACATAGCGGTGAAATAAAAGTGGAAACGAAAGAAGGCGAGGGTTCAGCGTTCATAATAAGTTTACCCATGAAATAATTTCTATACAAATGAAAAGGCGGATCATTCAGACGGTGTTTTATCTTTTTATTGCAAACTTCATTGTTGCGCAGCAATCATATATTGACAGCCTTAAAAATAAGATCAGCGTTTGTAAGAATGATACGGCTTGTATGATCCTTTTCGGAAAAACAGCCGACATCTATTCTGAGATCAATCCGGATAGTGCCTACTATTATGCCGAAAAAATGCAGGCTATCACAAAAAAATTACATCTAAGTCTAGAAGAAAGTGTTGCCTTGAATCAGATGGGGTATGCCTTATTGAACAAAGGCAATCAACCACGGGCATTGCAGAACATTCTTTCATCAATTGCTATCGGTGAAGATCCCGCCAGTGAAAAAAATTTATTGCCATCAACAATAGAGCCCATTGATGAGTTTTCCGACCGTTTAGTTTCACCCCACATGCAACGCCTCACAAGATTGAGCAGGACCCAGCAATATCTTGGCATTGTGTACCAAAATGCTACGATCTATGAAAAAGCTATTTCTTATTACAGGCTATCACTGATGTTAGGTGAGCAAACTAATAACTCACGGATGTTAAGTATTACATATGCTACACTTGGCCGAACCTACCTGTCATTAAAACAGCCGGATTCTGCTTTATATTATTTGCAGAAGGCCTATGACAATGCTGTGCTTGCAAATTATAACAGGTATATCGGAAGTATTTTATTGAATATTGCCAGGGTCTATGCAGCTGAAGGAAATATCGAAAAAGCCAAAGAATATTTCAGAAGAGCATTGGCAGAAAGTGAAGAACATTTTTATTATCGCGGAGTAGTGGCAAGCAATCTTGCCCTGGCTGAACTGAGTAAAAATTCCGGGGATATCGATTCGATCCTGTACTTTGTTCGAAATGGATTGCCTGTGGCCAGTTATTTAAATTCCCCCGATCTTTTTATGCGTTCTTATACGGCACTTGCAGATTTTTATAAATTAAAAGGCAATAATGATAGTACAGTAAAATACCAATCGCTGATCATTAAAATAAAAGACAGTCTTTTCAATTCAAAGAATTCGCAGGAATTTCAAAATATAGATTTTGAAGCACAACAACGCCTGCAACAGGTGGAAGCGGCAAAGGTTGCAGAAAGAGCCAAGTTAAGAACCTATGCGTTGCTGACAGGGCTTGCTGTTTTTTTATTCATTGCAATAGTTCTATACCGCAACAGTCTTCAAAGAAAAAAAGCAAACATTTTTTTATCGCAACAAAAAAATGAACTGGAAACAACATTGGTTACTTTGAAGACGACACAAAATCAATTGGTGCAGTCAGAAAAGATGGCTTCACTCGGAGAACTCACTGCAGGCATTGCACATGAAATTCAAAACCCATTGAACTTCGTCAATAATTTTTCTGAAGTAAATGCAGAGCTGATCGATGAATTAAGAACCGAACTGGAGAAAGGCAATAAACAGCAGGCAATAGAAATTGCAATTGATATAAAGGAGAATGAAGGAAAAATAATTTTTCATGGTAAACGGGCCGATGCAATTGTGAAAAGTATGCTGCAGCATTCACGAAGCAGCGCAGGAAAAAAAGAATTGACAAATATTAATGTGTTAGCCGATGAATATTTAAGGTTAGCTTACCATGGTATGAAGGCAAAAGAAAAATCTTTTAATGTTGATGTGAAGTCTGATTTTGATGATTCGATTCCCAATATAAATGTGATACAGCAGGATATTGGTCGTGTGATCTTGAATTTAATTACCAATGCTTTTTATGCTGTTAGTGAAAAAAAACAAATGAGAGGAGATAACTACGAACCTGTAGTTACCGTCAGCACTAAGACTGTAAAGCCCCCTTTAGGGGGTTTGGGGGCGATTGAGATCAGTGTACGCGACAACGGTAACGGTATTCCTCAAAAAGTATTGGATAAAATATTTCAGCCATTCTTTACCACCAAACCATCGGGACAAGGAACAGGTCTCGGTTTATCGTTAAGCTATGATATCATAACCAAAGGGCACAGTGGTGAATTAAAGGTTGAGACAAAGGAAGGAGAAGGGTCCGTTTTTATCATCAGCTTACCGGTAAACAACGAAAAATGAAACTCACCAAAAAACTGGAAGCAGAAGTAAGAGAAGTATATAATACTTTCTGGGAAAGCTTATTGTCCGTGAATATGCGAAAGTTCAATTCTTTTCTTGATGAAGATTTCAAGCAAATTGGAACAACAGAAGCAGAATTCTTTTTCAACAAGAAAGAAGCCGCAAAATTTTTAAAGTCAACTGAAGAGCAGGTGGTGGGAAATATTGAATTAAGGAACAGGGATATAAAAATTGAAGCAGTTGATAAATCTGTACTTGTTACCGAACAATGCGATGCTTACGTAAAGATCGATCGTGAATGGAATTTTTATGCAAAAACAAGAGCAACTTCCTTGCTTCAGAAAAAGGATAATAAATGGAAATTTATTCAGCAGCATATTTCCTTTCCCGATAACAGGACGCAGGAGGGTGAGACTATTGCATTGGAAAAAATTTCAAAAGAAAACCTTGAACTACGTGATGCAATAAAAAGACGAACTATTGAATTAGAAAATAAAAACCGTGAACTGGAAATTGAAGGGGCATTAGAAAAAGTAAGGGCCGTTGCAATGGCTATGCGAAAAGCCGATGACCTGATGCTTGTAAGTGAAGTTATTTTTAAGCAGCTTTCAGTGTTGGGATTTTCCAACGTACGCAATGTACAGATCGCTATTGATGACGATGAAAAGCAACTTTACAATGGAGTTGAATATTCCGAATATTATCAAAACAGGCTGGTAGGAGTGCCTTATGATTCTTCTCCAATGTTCCGTGAAATAGTAAATGAATTAAAGAGATCCAACAATGCTTTTTATCAAAAAGAAATAAAGGGCAAAGACTTCGAAGACTGGCGTACCTGGAGAATGAGTATTGATACAAAGAATCATCCGGATATAGCATCGGCAACATCCATGTGTTTTTATTTGCATTCAGTTGGCGCCGGTATGTTGGGCATCTCTACATTTAATGCGATTACAAATGATCAGTTAGAAATTCTGAAACATTTGCGGAATGTATTTGAACTTTCTTACAAGCGATATATTGATATTGAGAAAGCCGAAGCACAAGCAAGAGAAGCCCAGATAGAATTAGGATTGGAAAGAGTAAGAGCAAGGGCTATGGCGATGCAAAAGTCTGACGAGCTGTCTGAATTAGTTGATACTGTTTTTAAAGAATTGACCAAACTTGATTTTGCATTAACATGGTGCATCATTAATATCATTGATGAAAGTTCCATGTCAAATACCGTTTGGGCAGCCAACCCGGATATTAATAAAGCACCCGAGTCTTACCACATGTTGTTTGAAGATTATCCTTTTCATCATGCAATGATGAAAGGCTGGAAAGAACGAAGAACTAAATTGGTATATACGCTTGAAGGGGATGAAAAACGGATTTATGATGATTATTTATTTAGTGAGACAGAGTTTAAGAGAACGCCTGAAGTAGCACAGGCGGCGTCAAGGGCCATGGAAAAATATGTTGTTTCCTTCTCATTCAGCAATTTCGGAGGATTGCAAACAGTCGGAAATGTTCCCTTGTCAGATGCAAATCTTGATATACTTAGCCGCTTCGGAAAAGTTTTTGATCTCACCTATACACGTTTCAATGATCTGAAACAGGCGGAGGCACAGGCAAGAGAATCACATATTCAACTGGCATTAGAAAGAGTTCGTGCAAGAACTATGGCCATGCAAAAAAGTGATGAGCTACCTGAAGCAGCAAATTTGCTCTTTCAGCAGGTTCAGTCATTAGGAATGCCCACGTGGAGTGCGGGTTATTGTATTTGGGATGAAGATAAGAAAGCAATTACATTATCGATGAGCAAACCTTGGGGAGACATTCAACCATCCTTCCGGGCACCGCTTGATGAAGATCCTTCATTCATTCATTTCCTGGAAGCATATAATAAAGGTGAGGAATTGTTTATCGAGGAAGTTAGTGGTAAAGCACTTGTACAGAATTACAAATACCTGCGGACTCTTCCTGTGGTGGGCGAGCAACTGGATTCTATTCTAAAAGCAGGGCATTCGCTTCCCACCTATCAAGTGAATCATTGCGCTTATTTTTCAAAGGGATTTCTTTTGTTCATTACCTATGAGCAGGTGCCTGAGTCGCATGAAATATTCAAACGTTTCGCAAATGTTTTTGATCAGACCTATACCCGGTTCCTTGATCTGCAAAAAGCTGAAGCACAAGCAAGAGAATCCCAAATTCAACTGGCATTAGAACGAGTTCGTGCAAGAACGATGGCCATGCAGCATAGTGATGAACTAAAAGAGGCTGCTGCTTTATTATTTCAGCAGGTAAAATCATTAGGGGCTCCTGCCTATAGCTGTGGCTATAATATCTGGCAAAAAAATGAAAAGGAATTTACATCATGGATGAGCACACAGGATGGAAGTATCATTAACGGGGTGCCGAATATCCCGTTAACGGAAGACGCTAATTTTATCCGTTATGTTGAGTCAAAACAAAATGGCGAACAATTTTTTGTTTTGGAACTGCGAGGTGAAAGAATGCAGGAGCATTATGAATATCTTAAAACCATTCCTGCTTTTAAGGCCTATTTCGATTATGCACTAAGTGTGGGTTTCAATATGCCCGAAACACAAATACATCACCTGGCTAATTTTTCGAATGGCAATTTGTTGTTTATTACACTGGAACCCTGTCCTGAATTTCACGATGTATTTAAAAGATTTGCTGCTGTATTTGAACAGACCTATACAAGATTTCTTGATCTGCAAACAGCAGAAGCACAAGCAAAAGAAGCACAGATTGAAGCATCATTGGAAAGAGTAAGAAGTCGGTCAATGGCTATGCACAGGAGTGAAGAGGTAATGGATGTAGCCGTCACAGTATATGATGAGCTGCAAAAACTGGATTTCAAATTCGGCGCAGCTACTATTATCATTATGGATAAAGAAACCGGGTATATGGAACACTGGCTGGCGGGCTTTATTCATAAAAACCATGTTGAAAGTTATCCGGTAAACAATATTCACCATCCCCTTCATGCGGCTCAATTGGCAGCTTGGCGGAAGAGAGAGAAATTTGTTTCAATTGAACTTTCCGGAGCACCCTTGAAAGCGTATGCTAAAGAAATGTTTACGCAAACAGGCTATAAAAATTTACCCGATGAAGAAAAGGCAATGCTTTCAGCAAATGAGCAATCTGTGTTTAATCTGGCTTTTATGACTCATGGTGCTCTGATGTGGGCTCCCTCTGCTTTGTCTGATGAAAAAGCAATTATCCTCCAGCGCTTTGCCAAAGTATTTGAGCAAACATATACTCGTTTTAATGATTTGAAACAGGCTGAAGAACAAGCAAGAGAATCCCAGATACAATTGGCGATGGAGAGAGTTCGTGCAAGAACGATGGCGATGCAAAAAAGTGATGAATTGCCGGGGACATCTCTTTTGCTTTTTCAACAACTGAAAGAATTGGGTTTGACCGCTGTACAAAATTCTATTGGAATCGTAAATGAGCAGGCTGGATTTGTTGAGTTATCTACAACAGTTCAGGGCCACCATTTGCCACATACCCTTCATGTTCCGATCAATGACCCTTATGTGATGGCTAAAGCTGTAGCTGCATGGAAAACAAAACACAAATCGCTGAAACTGGAGTTTACGGGACAGGAATTGAAAAACTATAATGAGCATCGCAATAGCTTTTTTGAAACGAAAGTACATTTTCCTGAAGACCAGTGGATCGTCAACATCATTTTCTTTTCAAGAGGATGGTTGTCCTTTTCCGGGAATAAAAACATATCCGGTGAAATATTTGATCTGCTAAAAAGATTTGCTGCTGTATTTGAGCAAACCTATACTCGTTTTAATGATTTGAAACAGGTGGAAGAACAGGCAAGGGAATCACAGATTCAACTGGCAATGGAAAGAGTTCGTGCAAGAACGATGGCAATGCAAAAAAGTGAGGAGCTTCCCGAAGCTGCCAATTTACTTTTTCTACAGGTACAATCATTGGGTATGGAAGCATGGAGTGCCGGTTATTGCATCTGGGATGATGATGATAAAAAATCGATCACCCTGTCAATGAGCAGTGAGGGAGTTCTTCAGCCGTCGCTGCGAATGCCATTAACTGAAGATCCTTCATTAATGCATTTCAGGGAAGCTTATCAGAGAGGTGAATTATTTTTTGTAGAAGAAGTTGGGGGTGAAGAATTAAAAAGACATTATGCGTATTTGAGAACGCTGCCAGGTGTAAAAGAAACATTAGATGATATTGAAGCGGCTGGGTTTCCTGTACCTTCTTTCCAGATCTTCCACCTGGCCTATTTTTCAAAAGGGTTCCTGTTGTTTATCACTTACGATCCTGTACCGGAAGCACATGATATTTTTAAACGCTTTGCAAAAGTCTTTGAACAGACCTATACAAGATTTCTTGATCTGCAAAAAGCGGAAGCGCAGGCAAAAGAATCCCAGATACAATTGGCCATGGAAAGAGTTCGGGCAAGAACGATGGCTATGCAAAAAAGTAATGAGCTGGCTGAAGCTGCATCTTTATTATTTACACAGATTGCAGATTTTGGAACCAACTCATGGTCCAGCGGATTTATTATTTTTCAACCGGACGAACTCTCTATTAATTCATGGATGAGTAAACCTGATGGCAGCATGGGAGTGCCATTTAATATTCCAGTTACCGAAGACCCTTTCTTTATAAAAATATATGAAGCTTATAAAAGGGGAGAAGAATTCTTTGTGATGGAATCAAGTGGGAAAGAACTGGAAGAAACTTACAAGTATATGTTCAGTCTTCCCGGTGCCGCCAAAGCATTAGGAGCTATTGAAGATTTGGGCTTTCAAATGCCAACTTTTCAGATTACACATTGTGTTTTTTTTCCAACGGGTTTCCTAATGTTCATTACGTATGAAGCCTGTGAGGAATTGTGGGAAATTTTTAAACGATTCGGAAAAGTATTTGAACAGACCTATACTCGTTTTCTTGATCTGCAAAAAGCAGAAGCGCAGGCGAAGGATTCTCAAATTGAACTGGCACTCGAAAGAATTCGTGCCAGGACGATGGCTATGCAAAAGAGTGATGAACTTCGCGAGGCGGTTCTGGTTATTTATGAGCAGTTGCAACAGTTGAATTTTAATTCCAAAGCCTGCAACATTATTATCCTGGATAAAGAAACCAACAATGCGCAGTATTGGGTATCCGGTTTCTCGCAGGAACTTTATCCTGAAAGTTATAAAGTGCCTTATCTGGATCATCCTTACCAGGATGCACTGATTACACCCTGGAAACAAGGCGACAAATATGTGGTCTATGAATATACCGGCAAAATGAAACAAACCTTTGATGAGATCTTTTTTACTCAAACTGAATTCAGAAACGTACCAGAAGAAGCAAAAAATGTGATGATTGGATTAAAGTCTGTGATTCTGTCAACAGCTTTCATAAGTTATGGTGCATTACAGTCTTTAGGAGCCGAACCCCTTTCCGAAGAAAATGCAAACATTCTCCAACGCTTCGCAAAAGTATTTGAACAGACCTACACAAGATTTCTTGATCTGCAAAAAGCAGAAGCACAGGCAAGAGAAGCAAGGATTGAAAATGCATTGGAAAAAGTACGAAGCAAGACAATGGCCATGCAAAAGGGGGAAGAGCTCAAAGAGGTTGTAGTCCTTTTGTATAAAGAGCTCATTGCACTGGGTGTTACAAATTTCGTTACCTGTGGTTATGTAGAAATAAATGAGAAAATAAACAGGCAATTTACCTGGGTTACCAGCCCCGGTGGGGATTCTTTAGGATTATTTTATCTACCATTAACAGGGGATGACACTTTCAATGAACGGTTTGCAGCATGGAAGCAACAAGAAATCATCTTTCACCAGGAAGTAAGCGGTGAAGTTCGGCGTAAACATCTTGAATATGCGATTACAACATTTAACTCTAAAGATGCGGAGGAAATGGTTCTAAGCCAGTTTCCTGACCCGACAATATTTTATTGCTTTAATTTTTCACACGGATACCTGCATCTTGTTACGGGTTCAAAACTAAAAAATGAAGAAGAGATTTTGTTGGCCAGGTTCACCAGGGTATTCGAACAAACCTATGCCCGTTTTCTTGATCTGCAAAAAGCCGAAGCGCAGGCAAGAGAATCCCAAATAGAAGCAGCATTGGAAAGAGTAAGAAGCCGTTCCATGGGCATGCAAAAAAGTGAAGAGCTTAAAGAAGTCATCCAGGTTGTATATGAACAATTCGTTCACTTAAATATTCATATTGAACATACAGGTTTTCTTATTGATTATAAAGCAAGGGATGATATGCATATCTGGCTGGCTGACCAGCACCTGATTCCATCAGAGGTAACAATCCCTTATTTTGATTCTCCACCCAATAACAGCATTAGAGAAGCAAAAGAAAAGGGGCAGGATTTCTTTACATACCACCTGACTTTTGAAGAAAAAAACAAATTTTATCGGGACCTTTTTAAGTTTGTTCCAGGTGTGCCGGAGGAAACATTGGAATATTATTTCAATTGTCCCGGCCTTGCCGGATCAGGTGTATTATTGGAGAATATCGGTTTGTACATCGAAAATTTTTCAGGTACTCCTTATACAGAGGAAGAGAATCACACACTCATGCGTTTTGGAAAAGTATTCCAGCAAACCTATACCCGTTTTCTTGATCTGCAAAAGGCCGAAGCGCAGGCAAGAGAAGCAAAGATTGAAGCCGTTCTGGAGAGAATAAGAAGCCGTACCATGGCTATGCAAAAAAGTGATGAATTGACTGATGTGGCAGGTTTATTATTCAAACAGGTAACCGATATAGGTATCAAAACCTGGACGGCAGGTTTTAATGTTTGGAGCGAAGACAATAATTCTTATGTAGACTATATAACAAGTCCCAATGGTGGCTTTATTGAGCCATATACAGTATACACAGACACGGCTGAGGCATTAACTGACATCAGCAATGCCAGGAAAAGCGGAGTCGAATTTGATGTGCAATATGTTGAAGGAGAAAAGATCAAACAATTATACCTCGCACTTACGAAGCTTGATGAGAAACAGTATGAAATAATGCTGCAGGATGGAATCCGGTTCCCGTCTCATCAATATGAACATTTTGTATTTGGTTCAAAAGTAAGCCTGATGTTTATTACTTATGAACCCGTGCCGGAAGCACATGATATATTCAAACGCCTGGGAAAAGTATTTGAGCAAACCTATACCCGTTTTCTTGATCTTCAAAAAGCCGAAGCACAGGCAAGGGAAGCTAAAATAGAAACAGCACTGGAAAAGGTTCGTTCAAGAACGATGGCTATGCAGAAGAGTGCTGAGTTGGGTGATGTTGCTAACGTGTTATTTAAAGAAATGAATCAACTAGTAGAAAATCTCTGGACCTGTGGTTTTGTCTTATGTGAAAAAGACCGCTCAGAAGATGAATGGTGGCTGAGTGCAGAAAATGGTTTCATTCCTGCCTTTTATTTACCCAATACAGGAGATGTTACCCATGCAAATATTTACCAGGGTTGGTTAAATGGTGAATCCTATCATACTGAACAATTAGAAGGTATTGCGCTAAAGGAACACTATGACTGGTTGATGAATATTCCCATCGCTAAAAAAATTTTTGATGATTTGGCAGTCGCAGGTATTGAGAGACCGCAATGGCAAAAATTACATTGTGCTTATTTTTCCAAAGGTTACTTGTGTATCATTACCCAGGTGCCTTGTACGGAAGATCTGATTTTCAAACGTTTTGCCCAGGTGTTTGATCTGACCTATACTCGTTTCCTTGATCTTCAAAGAGCAGAAGCACAGGCAAGAGAGGCGAAGATTGAAGCTGCATTGGAAAAAGTTCGTTCAAGAACTATGGCCATGCAGCGAAGCGCAGAACTGGCTGATGTTGCTACAGTTCTTTTCCAGCAGGTGAAAGCATTAGGTGTGCCTCAATGGACCTGCGGATTTGGCATCTTTGAAATCGATGATAAA
>DASYQG010000698.1:0-3695 GCA_036005825.1 Chitinophagaceae bacterium
TTTACTTCTCAACTCAGATTTTACGCTACAAGATTTTAAATCCATTTTTTTCTGGGAGTGGTTTCACCGTTTTTGGGCAAGGTTGATAGGAGTTGTGTTTGCAATTCCTTTTATCATTTTCCTTTTCCAAAAAAGATTTAAGGATGAAATGATAAAACCATTGTTGATTCTTTTCCTTTTAGGTGCTTTACAGGGAGCTGTTGGATGGATCATGGTGGCAAGCGGGTTAACAGGCGATGCTATTTATGTAAAACCAACAAAACTGATGCTACATTTTGTTTTAGCAATGGGATTGCTTTGTTATACATTTTGGTTTGCACTACAATTGTTAGTACCCAATGAAAGAATGATTGTAAATAAGTCATTAAAGAGATTTACCTGGGCAATCATTACTGTTTTAGTTTTGCAATTAGCATTTGGTGCATTAATGGCAGGGCATAAAGCTGCGACTGCGGCACCTACATGGCCGGATATTAATGGCAGTTTCGTTCCAGTTAAAATGTTCTCTTCACCTGATGGAATATTGAATTTAATTGAGAACAGGATCACCATTCATTTTTTTCACCGATCACTTGCCTATGTTCTCTTTATACTTATTCTTATCTGGACATGGAAAGCTGTTAGGATGAATGGCAGCAAATTATTCCTGAAAACGAGATGGCTCCCTTTTTTGCTTGTGACTACACAGGTTATTCTTGGTGCTTTTTCCGTTCTTACAAGCGTGCAAATAGTGCCGAATCATTGGGGCGTATTTGAATGGCTAGCACAGTTTCACCAATTAATTGCAATGTTCCTGTTATTATCGCTTATCTGGATGGCTTATCTTATAAAAAGTAAATAGCAGTTACTTTGAAATAACCCCGGTTTAATATTAATTTTAAGAAACTAAACCGCCTTTCCTCTACTTATGAAAGCCTGGCTTCGCGGATTTTTTTACTCTTTCCCTGTTCAACTGTTGTTTCTGCATTTCAGAAAATACCAGGTGCTACTTATTTTTTGGTTTGTCTTGTTCAGCACTGTCAATGGCACTTTCATGCGAACATTTGGTGCCGACTCACTTTATTTAGCGCCGGAATATCTTGGTAATGTAAATGCGCTTGGTGCAGGTATTGTTGGCATCTCTATTGGTATGTTCATCATGAGTTGGAATATCGCAAGCTTTATTTTGTTTAGTCGCCACTTTCGTTTTCTTGCCGCTACTACCAATCCCTTTTTAAGATATTGCATTAACAATTTTGTAATACCACTGGCCTTTCTGATCTTTTATTTTATTAAAGCGTTCTTGTTTATCCGGTATAAAGAACTTATTCCCTCAACGGAATATTTAATGTTAGCCGGCGGATTTCTATTGGGTTTACTATTGATACTTTTTATTTCATTTATTTATTTTTTCAGAGCCGATCGTTCTATTTACCGTCGTATGATGCCAGTAATAAGAAATCCAAAAGAATATATAAGGCATTTAAAACCCGGCGAATTGCCCCCCAGCGAATCAAAGATCATTAAGGTGGAATGGTATCTTGAAACGCCAATGTCTGTAAAAAAGACAAGAGATGTTTCTCACTATACCCGTGATTTCATTGAAAGTATTTTTAAGCGTCATCACTTTGCCGCAGTGCTTTCAGTATTTGCCGCCTTTTTATTTTTGATCGGAATTGGTTTTTTACAAGACTCAGCTTTTTTTCAAATACCAGCTGCGGCAAGTATCACTGTTTTCTTTGCAATATTAATTGGAGTGGCCGGTGCCTTTACTTATTTTTTACAAAGTTGGAGCGTCCCGTATCTACTCGGTTTGATAATTATTCTTAATCTTTTTTATACATGGGATTGGATCGATCCAAGAAATAAGGCATTTGGCTTAAAATATTCTAATACAAAAGAAAGGCCTGCCTATACCAGAGAGCATATACTGTCAATGGCATCAGCAAAAAATATTTCTGAAGATAGCCTGAACATGATTCACGTTTTAGAAAACTGGAAAAGAAAACAGGGAGAAGAAAAGCCGTTGTTTGTAATTGTTAACACAAGTGGTGGAGGACATCGGAGTGCAACCTTTACAATGAGTATCCTGCAAAGACTCGATAGTGTTACCAATGGCGAGATGATGAAAAAAACTTTTTTGATAACCGGCGCATCCGGTGGTATGATCGGCGCATCTTATTTCCGTGAACTCTACCTGCGAAAACAAAAAGGAGAAAATATTCATTTGCAGGACAAAAAATATGTTGATGATATTTCCGGAGATCTGTTGAATCCTTTGTTCTCTTCTTTTGTGGCAAGAGATCTTATTTCACCATCATTGAAATTTGAAGTAGGTCCTTATATATATGTAAAAGACCGGGCATATTCTTTTGAATCAAAGCTGGATAAGAATACAAATGGCTTTTTAAATAAGCAATTGAAAGATTATAAAGAGGATGAAAGAAATGCAACTATTCCATTGGCATTTTATAATTCAGTTGTTTCAAGGGATAGCAGGAAAATGATCATCAGCACACAGCCAATAAG
Organism: Chitinophagaceae bacterium; assembly: GCA_036005825.1. Lineage (GTDB taxonomy): Bacteria > Bacteroidota > Bacteroidia > Chitinophagales > Chitinophagaceae > VBAS01. Next base: position 2,509 of record DASYQG010000698.1, read on the forward strand.
ATTTATGATGCGCAGCCGTTATGACTCTATAGCACTTCCCGAAATGGATCCGGATGTTATTGACTTCACTTCTTTTTTTGAAAAACAGGATCCTTATAATTTAAGAATATTGACTGCATTACGAATGAATGCAACATTTCCTATTGTATTGCCCAATGTATGGCTTCCTTCCGACCCGGTAATTGATGTAATGGATGCAGGGTTAAGAGATAACTACGGTCAGGAAACAGGTTTACGGTTCCTTGAATTTTTTGATGATTGGATAAGTCGAAATACCCGTGGAGTGCTCATCATCCAATTAAGGGATCGCCCTTCGGGCGGCTGGGACTATCCTTATGTTACAGAAAATATAGGTGATCATGTTACAAAACCTTTTTTAATGTTGCAGCATAATTGGTTCAAAACAATGGAGTATTTTCAAAACGACCTGTTAAGTTATTATACACAACATGCAGTGCACAAAATCAATAAGATCACTTTTCAATATGCGACGGAAAAGCAGGAAGACAAAGCTGCATTGAATTTTCATCTTACACAGCGAGAGAAAAAAAATATAATGAGCTCACCAGATTTTTTGTTTAATAAAGAAAGTTTTGATAAAGTGGTCAATCTCTTCAATAAAAAAGATTCAATTGTTGTTAAACCGGCTGAATAAGACGGAAACATTTCTTTTTTATTTCCACTTTAAGTTTTTCCGGAGTTTCAGCAGGATCACCATCGATATGCAAAGGAGCTTGCGAGTGATTAATGATCTCCAGTTTATCAGTTTGAAAATAAATCACGCCGCTCTTTTTTGTTATCTGGGAAGAAGCTTCCAAAACATTCCAGCCTGCCATTTGTTTTAATGTTTGCAAAATAAAACACACTTTGCTTTGGCTGGTTACAATTACAATATCAAGTAAACCATCAGACAAACTTGCCTTTGGTGCAATAGTAAAATTATTTCCAAACTGGTTGCTATTGGCAATACTGATAAAAAAAGCATCTATATCAAGCTTTTTATTTTCAAACTTTAATTCGAATCGAAAAGGATTTATTGAAAAAAAATTTTTTAACGTCAATTGTGTATAGGTCATTAAACCTCTTTTTGGATGGTCAGCAAATTCATGGGCCACTTTTGCATCGAAGCCAAGCCCTGCCAACATACAGGCAAATCGGTCATTGACAAAAAAACCGTCAATAGTAGA
>DASYQG010000699.1:0-5122 GCA_036005825.1 Chitinophagaceae bacterium
TTGTGAATACTTGCAATAGTAAGTCCAAGAATTTCTTTTGACCTCAATAAATGTCTGAGGTAAGATTTGCTGTAATAGTTACTCACTTCGCAATCGAATCCATTATCAATAGGAGAAAAATCATGTTCCCATTTTTTATTATCGATATTTATAATTCCATTTGTTGTAAATAACATTGCATTGCGTCCATTCCTGGTTGGCATTACGCAGTCAAACATATCAATCCCCATGCTGATACACTCTAAAATATTCCAAGGAGTGCCCACACCCATCAAATAGCGGGGTTTATCTTTTGGCAAATGATCACAACAAAAATCGCAGATCTCATACATTGTCGGTTCGGGTTCACCTACACTTAATCCCCCGATAGCATTGCCAGTTGCATTTTTTGAAACAATGTATTCGCATGATTCTTTTCTAAGTTCTTTATGTGTACCGCCCTGTACGATCGGAAACAGGTTTTGTATGTAACCATATTTTTCACCCGTAGCATTAAATTGGTTAAAACATCTGTCGAGCCAGCGATGTGTAAGCTCCATACTTTTTTTTGCGTACTTAAAATCACTGCCGCCGGGCGGACACTCATCAAAAGCCATAATTATATCGGCACCGATACTGCGTTGGATATCCATCACTCTCTCAGGAGAGAACAAATGCCTGCTGCCATCAATATGACTTTGAAAAGTAACTCCCTCTTCTTTTATTTTTCTTGTCCCCGCTAAAGAAAAGACCTGGTAACCGCCACTGTCGGTCAACATAGGTTTTTTCCAATTTAGGAATTTATGGATTCCGCCTGCTTTTTCAATTGTTTCTAACCCGGGTCTCAGATACAAATGATACGTATTCCCGAGAATAATCTGCGCTTTCACATCATCCGCAAGTTGGTGTTGGGTAACTGCTTTTACACTGCCGACTGTACCTACGGGCATAAAGATTGGTGTTGATATCTCACCATGATCCGTGATAATTGTTCCGGCTCTTGCCTTGGTATGGAGCTCAGTATGTTCTAATTCAAATTTTAAAGATGGCATAAACGGATGCAATATAAAGTTTATGACAATCGGAACCTTTTCTTTTCAACACACTGTGAAATCAATTTAAAAACTGTAAACTTGTTCTTACCTATTTTCGCAGCCGCAAGCAACTATGGATCTTACATTTTTACAACACATTAATTGGTGGCAAATAATTTTTTATGCTTTTGCTGCTGTCACATTTATCCAACTTTTTTATTATCTCTGGTTTTTCAGTCGTGTGGCGTTTTACAAAATAAAAAAGAAAACAAGAAGTCAACAGCACCCCGTATCGGTCATTGTCTGTGCAAGAGATGAAGATGAAAACCTGGCCCGTCATCTCCCCGGTTTATTGGTACAGGAATATTCATCCACTTATGAGATAATTGCGGTAAATGATAATTCAGTGGATGATTCCAAATACATTTTGCAGGAACTTAAAAAAACATTTAAGGATAAACTGCATGTGGTGGAACTGACGCAGGAAGCAAAACTGATCAATGGAAAAAAATACCCACTAAGCATAGGAATTAAAGAAGCAAATCATGAAGTGATGCTTTTAACGGACGCCGATTGTGTACCTGCCAGTGAGCATTGGATACAAAAGATGCAGGAAGGTTATCATGATGGCGTAGAAATTGTGTTGGGCTATGGCGCCTATCACAAGCGGCCTGGTCTTCTTAACAAGCTTATCAGGTTTGAAACTTTTCATTCTGCCATTCAATATTTATCATTTGCATTGGCGGGTATTCCTTATATGGGTGTTGGGCGCAACCTTTCGTATAAAAAAGGATTGTTCTTTAAACAAAAAGGATTTTCCTCCATCAACCATATACCCGGTGGCGATGATGACCTGTTTGTGAATAAATCAGCTAACAGAAAAAATGTTGCAGTAGTAATCGATAAAGAAGCAGCAACCCTATCCATCCCAAGGAAAACATGGAAGAGTTGGGTAAAACAAAAATACAGACACTATACAACAGCCAAATATTATAAGCCGATCCATAAATTCCTGCTAGGCCTATATACTTTTTCTCAATTCTTCTTTTACCCTTTATTTATCACTTCCATTTTATTTTATGATTGGCAGCTTGCCTTGATTGTTTTTGGAGTTAGATTTATCGTGCAAGGGTTGATCTACTTTTTTGCCATGAAAAAATTGAATGAAAAAGATCTTTGGCCAATGTTCCTATTACTTGATATCTGGATGTTCTTTTATTACATCATATTTGCAAGATCGCTGTGGCAAAAGCCACAACGAAGTTGGAACTGATCTTATTTGACAACCTGCATTATGCAAATCATTCTTAAATACTTTTCTGATTTTACTCCTGCACAACTGGAGCAATTTGCTGCATTGGATCCTTTATATAAAGAATGGAATAGCAAAATCAATGTGATCTCAAGAAAAGATATTGATGGTTTGTATGAAAAACATGTGTTGCACTCGCTGGCTATTGCAGCCGCTTTTCAATTTGAACCAGGCATGGAAATACTTGATATAGGAACCGGTGGCGGTTTTCCAGGCATTCCATTAGCGATATTTTTTCCTAAAGTGAAATTTTTTCTTGCCGATAGCATTACAAAAAAATTAAAAGTGGTGGATGCAGTTGCCGAAGCATTAGAGCTAAAAAATGTGACCACTCAACACACTAGAGTAGAAGAAATCAAAAACAGGAAATTTGATTTCGTGGCTTCTCGTGCTGTTGCTCCGTTAAAAGAGCTTTGGAGATGGAGTAAGCCGCTGTTAAAAAAAAGTCGGGAGCCAGGAGTTCAGAGTCGGGAGCCGGAAACTAACTATGAACTCCGAACTAAGAACTCCGAACTTCTCTCTCCCGGTCTTATTTGCCTGAAAGGCGGCGATCTAACTACTGAAATTCATGACAGCGGAACTCGTCCGAGAGTGATGGAAATATCAGATATTTTCGATGAGGAATATTTTAAGACGAAATACTTACTCTTTGTGCCCCGTTAGGTGATAAAATATACCAGAAAGTGGTATTGGTGGTTTAGCGTCGAAAGTTACCTTTGAAAAATGAAAGAAATTACTGTTTGCATAGTTGATGACGTGAGTGAATTGAGACAAGCCCTTGAAGAGATCGTTTCCTCAGCCGATGGTTATAAATGCATTGGTACTATGCGTAACGCATCGGAGGCTCTTACAAGAATTCCTTTATTAAAGCCTGATGTTGTGTTGATGGATATAAATCTTGGCGAAGGTGAAAGCGGTATTGATTGCGTAAGAGAATTAAAACCAATAACTCCCGCTACAAATTATATGATGTGTACGGTGTATGAAGATGATGAAAAGATATTTGAAGCATTAAGCGCCGGAGCCAGTGGTTACATTCTTAAAAAGACTGAACCACAAAAGTTGTTGGAATCAATAAAGGAATTGCACGAAGGCGGTGCCCCAATGAGTAGCCAGATTGCAAGAAAAGTTGTATTTGCTTTTCGTGATAAGCCGGTAGCAGCCCACCATTCACCAGGTATCGAGCAGCTTTCTCATCGTGAAAAGCAAATCTTAGAGGAGCTTTCCCGGGGGTTAATGTATAAAGAGATCGCTAACGTTTTATTTATCAGCTCAGAAACGGTAAGAAAACATGTTTACCATATTTATGAAAAGCTTCATGTTACCAATCGTGTAGAAGCTGTAAATAAGTATTTCGGTCGCTAAAAGAGTTCTTTTTTATCCTTTCAGCACAAAAAATACCACGAAAGTGGTATAGGCCGGAATTAAGGAGGTCTTTAATTTTAGTCCTGAATAGATAGGTCCCTATATACGACCATTAATCTTAAACCTTTCTGAAGGCAATAAAATGTCTTAAAAAAACCCGGAACAAATTCCGGGCTTTTTTTAGTTTCTATTTTATTCCACTTAAGTTTATTCTGTTATCCTTTCTTTGAATGTCCGCCAGTCTTTGTGAGGGATCGATCTCACCAATTGAAATATCGCCCAGTTTATGTGATGATTCTACGATATAAGTAGTATGTGTCCATTTCCATGGTTCATATACTTTGCGGGAAATGGAAGCATCTTCCGCTGGCTTTTCTCCAAACATAAGATACATTGGAATGTAATGAAGTTCTTTGCTGCCATCTTTAAACGTGAGTTGGAAATCTATTGGCATTGGAATATCTCCTATCCGGCGAATTCTAATTTTGGTTTTACCACCCTCTTCCCATAAGCTATCAATGCTATAATCGATCGTTTTTGTTGAGCTGATCCAATATTCACGATACCAATCCAGTTTCATATCGCCTACTTTCTCGGCAACTCTTATAAAATCATTTGCATTGGGATGTTTGAATCTCCATAAACGATAATATTCAAGCATGATCTTTTTCAAATTTTCTTCCCCTGTGATATATCCTAATTGAGAAAGAAAAACACAGCCTTTGGAATAAACAGCATTGCCATATGCAAGATTTGTGTTGTAATGATCGGCATGTGTTGTCAATGGTTCTTCTCTTTCACTTTTTACCAGGGAATAATAGCCATTATAATTACTTGTGTGTGCAAAACCCGTATCATTCCTGAGAAATGCTTGCGTCCTATCGGTTGCAAATTCAGTAAAGCCTTCATCCATCCATGCATATTCAGATTCATTTGTGCCAAGCATACCATAATACCAATTATGCAACCATTCATGAAGCCACGCGCCGGGCCCAGCGAGCAAAGTAGCCATTGGATATTCCATTCCACCATCACCGCCATCAATAAATGAAAATTGTTTGTAAGGATATCCACCAAACGATTTTTCAATAAATGGAAAAGCCTTTTCGGAGTTATCCAAAATATCTTCCCATTCTTTTGCACTGCCTCTACCACCTGTTTTATATAGTAAATGAAAAACAAGACTGTCTCTTATCTTTCTTGTTTTATGAATAAATTCCGGATCGGCCGCCCACATAAAATCATGAACATTGGGTGCAATGAAATGCCATGATAGTTTATCGCCTTTAGGGGTTGGCACTTTTACTCCTTCTTTTTCATACCCAAATCCGATCTGATCTGCATTTTGTAAATAACCGGTTCCTCCAAGTAAATATGATTTGTCAATGTTTATTGTTACATCAAAATCGCCCCACACTCCATAAAATTCTCT
>DASYQG010000700.1:0-3888 GCA_036005825.1 Chitinophagaceae bacterium
AGAAAAGCGAAACCGAGAATTATAGATACTTTTTTCATACTTCAAAACTTTTATGATCCAAAACTATTGGTGATAAGGAGAGAAAGGAAATTATTTCGTTGAACCTGGCCATTTTGACGATGAATTAAACATAGGATATCATTTCTGATCAGTGGTTTTTGATCCATTAAGTAATTCAGTGACCAATTCTTTGCGAAATTCAAGAAACATTTCTTTGAAGGGCGAATCGGTACCTATACCACAATTCATCATCAACACATACATAATATTCTGGGTTGGAAACCAAAACAGGTCCGCAGTATAGGCAGCTTCTCTGCCTCTGTGACCATAAGCAAATTTATCTGTTCCTGTATCCTGGAAATCTTTCCAAATGCCCAACCCAAATGCTACTGCTTTTTCTTCTGAATCCTGGGTAAAGCTCAGCATTTGTGCTAAGCTGCTATCTTTCAACAAGGTCTTTTTGATCAATAACGCATCCAAAAACTTAGATAGATCTGCAACAGTACTAAACATTCCGCTGAATCCATTACCTGATCCGCCGATGTTCAGGTGTGTGAGATTGATAAGATGGTTATTGCTGTAGAGGTCGGCATAGCCCTGAGCCAAATTTTTTGGAGGAGCCTTTCGGTTGATATATTGTGTATGATCTAAAACGAGTGGATCAATGATGTTTCTTTTGATCAAGGATGCATGATCGATCGAGTCCTTAAATTCTTCATCAAGTATTACAGATAGCAACAAAAAATTGGAGTTGCTGTATTTCCCTTTTGCTCCGGGAATAAATTCAGGTTTTGTGTTAGCGAGGAATTTTAACAGGTCATCTTTTTTCCAGTTATTTAAAGGATGATCAAATAGGTTGGTAACAAAACGGCTGGTTTTGATAAAATCAGGTAATCCACTTGTGTGATTCAATAAATTCCGGATAGTAATTTTCTCTGCATTTGGAATATCATTAAATCTATAGCCGCACTTAAAAGTATTGATCGGTTTGTCAATATCCAGTTTTCCTTCTTCCTGTAACCTGAGTGTAACAACAGCAACAAACATTTTGGTAATACTGGCGATCATTAATTCATTAGTGGTTTCCATAGCGACCCCTTTTTCTACATCAGAAAATCCTGCGGCTGTTTGCCAGGTCATATCACCACTTTTTACCAATAGTATCATTCCGGGTAAACCTTTATTTACGTAATCATTTACTAATCCTTGAAGTTTCGAAGTTTTGAGAACTGCGTCCTTATTCTTAATTATATTTTGAACGGATGGTTGTGCTTGCAAGACTGCATGTCCTGTAGGTAAAACTGCCACCGCCAGGAAAAATAAATTTTTCATAATAAAATATTTATAGATGAAAAGAAGAGGAAAAAGAAAAGGATTGATGTGGTAATAGTGGAGCACGACCGGGAATAAACGGCCCCTGTACCCAGAAATGATATTGCAGGGAATTTTGTAATTCCGCAGACTCATTTTGAAAACGATAACCGCCTCCCAACATAAATCCGCCGGTAAACTGCCCTCTGCCGTTTCTATTAATATGAGTTTTTTCCTGTTGCCTGCTGATCATGCCACCTTTGGGGTAAACTCTCATATAGCCCAGTTGTAAGCCAGTTTGCAGCATTTGAGAGTTTTCAATAGACAATTTGTATAAAAGTGTTGGCTCTGTATACAATCTGAATGCATGTTGAATTCCCGGGTTATTAAGATATCCTGCCCGAAAACTTTGACTCCACTGGAAATGGTTAGAACTATTTTTTGAAAATGGTATATCTACGCCGGCTGATATTCCCCATCCTGTATGCAGGCTATGGCGGGGGTACTCAATATGTTTAGGCCGGTACTTTTTATTACCCGGGTATGAAATATGATCAATGCTTAATGTAAGTGAATACATCGAATGGCTGGCGGGGCCTGTTTTCTGTGCCTGCAATTGAAATGAGGCAAAAAAAAGCAGTATTAAAATTTTTACTTGCCTAAAATTATTGTTGCTAATAAGGCTAAATACTGCTGTTGCAAAAACAAGCAAAAACATTGAAGTAATGACATGTTTCATGGTTGGTATTTTAAAGTATAGAGAATCATGAGTGCCGCCTTTGTCGCCAAACTAGTTTATATATCTATTTATCGGTTTCCATACCACTCCATGGCCCGTAACCGAAAAGCTTAAATGTTTCTGCTTTTTTTGAGACTGTATTATACAACCTGATTGAAACAGACGTGTCACTTAACCATATGTATCCAGCTTTATCAAAATGATATTTTGAACACCATATCCCACTATGACTTTTTAATGAATCATTTTCCAACTGATAATATCTAACGTTATAAGCATTACCCATGAAAAATGTTTGATAAACTTCTACATCATACGGTTTATGAGAAGTTAAATTCTTCTCCGGATCTTTTCTGTTCCTTGCATCGAGTATGTTTATTACACCCTTCAAGGGGTCGGGTGTAATTTTTTTGATGGGCTTGTTTGGCGCCTGGCTGAATACAGCAGTTGCAAAAACAAGCAAAAGAATTGAATTAATTACATGTTTCATGGTTGCTATTTTTAAGTATTAGTAAATCACAAATACTGAGTTTGTCACCAAAACCAAACCGCCTACTATTGCTTTACAGCAGTGAGTATTAATTTATCTCCTGTGGTTTTTATATCACTACTAAAAAAAACCAGGGTCTTGCAATCAAAACTTTCGATACCTGTAGTATCGCTATCTACCACCATGCTGTTTCCATTTATTGACCATGTACCATTACGATTTCCAGGAGGAGAGCAAGCAGCACCAGAATCTTTGAATTGGTAGGTTCCGTCAGTTTGAAATGTGTACACATTATCTCTTTGACAGGTATCCCGGAAAAGCATATCATAGTAATTTTCTTCAGGCGATGTAGGGCTAACTTTATATATGGCCTTTGTTATTTTATAAGATCCTGAAATTGATTTGACATCTGTTTTACACACAGGATCGGGATCATTTTTACAAGATGAAATAAATAAAGCTTCGATGAGCATTAAAGAAATAATCTTTTTCATAATTGTTTTCTTTAATTGGTTAAATAACTCTTTTGTGAATGCAAACTGAGCAATTTATGTTTGAGGTTATCCTGTTACTTAACAGTTGATCGTTTTGGATTGATGGATTGAATAGGTCTATTGCCCAATTCGAAAAATTTTAAAGGAAAGGGTTGGATTGTTTCAATCCTACACTTCCATCGGAGGCATAAGCAAATTATAAATCCGGAATGGTAAATTGTTAAAGCAAAAGAACCAGTTAAAGCCAGAGAGACTATCTTAGGCAAACCAATCAGTAGCCGGCCTAAGTAAAAAAAACCTCACTAAATATCTTAACATGCGTATCATAGTTGTCATTATATTTTCTTCTTTAGTTTTTGGAGCAAGTGCTCAAGACAGAGCGTATATTGATGTTAAGTATAAAAAGTTGAATCTTCCCCTGGTGACGTCTTTGACGGATACAAATGCATTTTTTTTCTTCTCTTCTGATAATCTATTATGGTTTTCGACAAGGCAAGGGCTCACCTCATTCGATGGAACTGAAATAATCTCATACTACCCGGACACAAGTAAATCCATTAAGTATGGACTGTCAAATATTGTGGCAATGGCCGAAGATAAAAACAAAAATTTCTGGATAGCGGGTCAAACCTCTGATGGCAGACCAACCTTGACATATTTTGATACAAAAAGTAAAAAAATATCAAAAATCAGTACAGATGGAAAGAGAAAGTCTTTAAATGAAAGGTTGATAAAAGATATGCTCATAGAGAGTAGTGGGCTGGTGATTATGAGTACTTATAATAATGGATTTTACATTTATGATCCAAGAGACAGCACGGTGGAATATCATCAAATAGGAGATGACCCGGACA
>DASYQG010000701.1:0-20291 GCA_036005825.1 Chitinophagaceae bacterium
GAAGCTTCTTTTGTTGTCTTTGACAACGAGATGAATGTTATTGATGTGATTTGATCAGCTCCATCACCCTATCCATTTTAAAATCGGCCCCACGACGGATTGCTTCCGTAGTCGGCATTGCGATCACTTCCGGCTGAACACCGCGACCATCTTTCGGAATATTTTTATCAATTACTAAACGAAACAATGGAAGCCGGAAACGAACACCTGTTTCAGGCAAAGTGAGATCAGGAATTAACCAGGCTGTATTTCCATAGGCGCCGCCACCGGTTTCTTCGCCTACTACAAAAACATTATCCTGGGGTTTTACAGTTTGTGTAAATAATGTTGTTGCTGAAAAAGAATTTCCTCCTGTTAGAACATAGACATTGCCATCAAAATGATTTTTCCTTTTGGGCTTGAAGTAATGTCTTTCAAAATAACCGAAGTGATATTTTCCATCTTTCTTTTTTGCTGTTACAAACAACATAAAAAAGCGGTTAAAGAAATAGCCTTCAATATATTTTTTATAACGGCTGTTCCTTGTATTGGTATAAAGCGAATCCGCTACTTTAAATTTTCTGTCAGCGATAAACTTGGTTAAGAATGTAGAATTGGTAACACTGCCTCCGCCGTTTCCGCGAACATCAACGACAAGATTTTTTGTTCCCTTATGCCGCATTTTTTTAAAAGAAGATCTGAAGAAGGATTTCAATTTTAAACTTCGGCCAAAAGAACCAAGATCCATAAACGCTACCCTATTGGCCGAATCAATCCTTAGATTTCTTGTTGCTTGTATGATCTGTTTCTTTCTTTCTGAACGAGTTGTTTTTGCAAAACGAGCTATAGCAATGCGGTTAGAACTGTCTGCTCTTGGATTATAAGAGTGGATCGTTGCCGTTTTCTCGGTACCATCATTACTGAGATAATCGATAAAATAATTTTCTTTTTGCCCAAATACAGAAGTAAAAGCAGCGCCGAAACCGCCCCGGTTACTTAAGGTCTGGAATTTATGCGTCATATTATAACCATCGCTGGAAATATACTGACAAAGTGTATCTATAATTGTTGCTATCGGCTGATCATTTATCTTTTTTACAACAACACCTCTTGTAAGTACGGTATCTTTTCTAATAAGATTAGCAGCAACCGTTGCTGTGTCGTCGGAACTACTACCCGGCCAGATCTTTAAACTAAGTGGAAAAATTTTATTATTGCTTGTATCCCGGTAATTCATAAAGGCCTTTGAGCTTCTTGTGACCGTATGCCCGCAATTGATCTTTGAAATAACATAGCTCAATACTTTTCTGAAATCTTCTTCACTCAAAGAATCTTTGATCTGGCTTTTACCCCAATCAAAATAACTATCCATTTCACCTTTTGGGGTATACCAGTAAATTCCCGGATGTGATTCTTCCAAAGCGCCACGAAAAATTGAGTAGTCTTTATTTAATTGTTCAGGAGAATATTTTTTTGAAGGAGTAAAAGAAGACTTTGAAACAGAACAGGAACTAAGAAACGCAATTGCTATTAAACAACTGGCAATTGGCAATGATAACGAAGGTCGCTTCCTGCTCATAGCATATCGTCTCTTAATAAAAGTTTTCATATATACGAATTCAACTTATCATTTCTTCAATGCATCCCAGCCTTGCGCAGTTATTGGAAAAGTATTGTTTCCTTTAGTAATAATTTTTGCCCCTTCAACAGCATCAGTCATATAACCGATCACACTTATCTCTTCACTTAAAACGATCTTCTCATGATCCGATTGACGAATGGTGAATAGCAACTCATAATCTTCGCCGCCGCTCAAAGCACATGCTGTTGGATCTATTTCAAATTTAAACGCCGCATTCTTTGTGTCTTCTGCCACCGGGATCTTTTCTTCATACAAAATACAACCTAAATTGCTTTGTTTGCAAATATGTAAAATCTCGGAGCTTAATCCATCACTGATATCCATCATTGCTGTGGGTGTTATGGCTTGTTTTTCAAGGAACTCGATAATGTTTTTCCTTGCTTCCGGCTTTAATAAACGACCAACGACATAGGACTCGCCTTCAAGATCCGGTTGGATAGACGGATTTTCCAGGAAGATCTTTTTCTCTCTTTCTAAAAAAAGCAGACCAACATAGGCCGCCCCAAGATCGCCACTTACACAAAGCAAGTCCCCTTTTTGTGCGGTACTTCTTTTTACAAATTTATCAGGCGTCACTTCTCCGATCGCCGTAACTGAAATTATAAACCCTTTTTGCGAAGAAGCAGTATCGCCACCAACAAGATCAACTCCATACTTTTCACAGGCAGCATAAACGCCTTCATAGAATTCATCGATCGCTTCTAAACTAAATCGGTTACTGATACCAACACTCATTGTGATCTGCGTTGGCGTGGCATTCATTGCGTACACGTCGCTCAGGTTTACTATAACGCTTTTATAGCCCAGATGTTTTAAAGGAGTGTACATAAGATCAAAATGCACTCCTTCAATTAAAAGGTCTGTTGTTATGACGGTTTGTTTGCCAAAATGATCAATAACCGCGGCATCATCACCAACTCCAACGATCGAGGATGCGTTTTGCAATTCAATATTTTTGGTTAAATGTTCTATTAATCCAAATTCTCCAATGTTTGATATTTCAGTTCTTTGTTCGCTCATAATTCAATTTCATTTTTTATAACTCCCAATAGTTCATCATGTATTTTTCCATTAGTAGCAATTATTCTATGCTGGTAAGGAGAAAATTTTTTTCCTTCATGATCTGTCACTTTTCCCCCGGCTTCTTCTACCATTAAATAACCGGCAGCACTGTCCCATGCTTCCAATTTATGTTCATAAAAACCGTCAAATCTTCCGCAAGCAACCCAGCAAAGATCAATACAAGCAGAACCCAATCTTCTTACGGGAATACCTTTTCTTATTAAACGACTAAAAACTTGTAAGGGGCCATTTGGCATATTTATATAGGTGTAAGGAAAACCCGTAACGAGATTTGATGTAAGCACAGTTGTTTTTCCGCTAACAGAAATCTTTTTGTCGTTAAGCGTGGCGCCTTTTCCTTTTTCAGCAATGAATAATTCATTAAGTATCGGGGCATATACGGCAGACATTATTATTTCCTTGTCTTTTTCAATTGCAATAGCGACACAACAAAGAGGAATGCCATGAGCAAAGTTTATGGTGCCATCAATCGGATCAATTATCCATTTATAGTTAGAATCCTGGATATGTTCACCTGTTTCTTCGGCTAATACCTGGTGATCGGGAAAATTCTTTTTTATAATACCAATGATTGCCGCTTCCGAAGCATGATCGGCTTCGGTAACCGGGTTATTTATTCCTTCTTTTTGTGAAATTTTGAAATCAGTATTAAAAAACCGCTTTAGCTCTGCCCCACCAGCCATTACCGCCTCGAGAAGTATTTGTTTAAGCATGGGCAAAGATAACTTTCGATTTTAGATTGCAGATTTTACCTGCCCGCCTATTTAAAAGAATATTTGCAGTGGTCAGGCGGGGATTTTAGATTTGAAGATATTTATGCTACTGTCTGTAATCATTGTGAGTTATAATTCGAAGGCTTTACTCGAAAATTGCTTGTTTTCCGTACGAAAAGCAATGAATGGGATAGACGGCGAGATTATAGTTATTGATAACAATTCATCGGATGGAAGTAAAGAATACCTGCCACAGAAATTTACCGGTGTAAAATTTATTTTTAATGATGCGAATCTTGGTTTTGCCAAAGCCTGCAACCAGGGATCTAAAATTTCTTCTGGCAATTATATTCTTTTTCTTAATCCTGATACCATTTTATCAGAAACATGTTTGAAGGACTGCATTTCTTTTTTTGAAGCACATACAGAGGCTGGTGCCGTAGGAGTAAAAATGTTGGACGAAAAAGGAAATTTTTTAAAGGAATCAAAACGTGGTTTGCCATCTCCGTCCACTTCTTTTTATAAATTATTTGGGCTAACAGCGATGCTTCCTGGTTCTAAAACATTTGCAAGATATTACCAGGGCCATTTACAAGAAAACGAAAATAATCCTGTTGATGTTTTATCCGGCGCATTTATAATGATAAAAAAAGAAGTGTTTGTAAAAGTAAATGGTTTTGATGAATCATTTTTTATGTACGGAGAGGACATTGATCTTAGTTTGCGGATAACTCAATTGGGATATAAAAATTATTATCTCGGTAAGATCAGCGTTACGCATTTAAAAGGAGGCAGCACCACCTACAATTATAAATATGTCCGGGATTTTTATGGTGCCATGGATCTGTTTGTAAAAAAGCATTATAATAATAAACCAACCTTGTATAGGGCAATTTTACATACAGGAATTGGTCTTCGAAAAATACTGGCGATGATCGCATTGCCATTCCGTTAAACAAGTAACAATACGCTATTCGTCACATCATTGTATATTCGCCGCAATCCTTTGAACAATCGTAACTTTAATATCACCAATGGCCAACATTATTGACATAAAAATTCCAAAAGCGATCGCTGCAGCATTGCGTATTCCACAAAATGATCCGCGACGACAGCAGATCAGGGTTTTAAAAAAGTTACTTCGCAAAGCAAGGTTCACTGAGTTTGGCCAACAATATCGCTTTGATGATATTCTTTTAAGCCGTCTTCCTGCAAAAAGTTTCCAGGAATTAGTGCCCGTTCATGATTACAATAAAATTTATTCTGAATGGTGGAAGAAAACGTTGGAAGGAGTTCCTGATGTAGCGTGGCCCGGTAAAATAAAATACTATGCTCTTAGTTCGGGCACTTCTGAAGCGGCAAGTAAATATATCCCTGTTACAAAAGAAATGTTGCGCAGCAATACTATCAACTATGTCAAACAGCTGATCACACTTTTTAGCTATGAGAACCTTCCATATAATGCGATGACGAAAGGCTTCCTGATGATCGGCGGTGCTACAGATCTGCAAAAAGGGAAAGCTGGTTGGTATGCCGGTGATCTTAGTGGCATTCTTGCCAAAAAGAGGCCATTCTGGTTCCAGACATTTTATAAACCGGGCGGAAGAATTGCTGCAATGAAAGATTGGAAAGAAAAACTTAATGAGATCGTTGAACATGCCGGTGAGTGGGATATCGGTTACATCGTTGGCGTTCCTGCATGGTGCCAAATGTGTATGGAAATGGTGATCGAACATTATAATCTGAAAAACATTCATGAGATATGGCCCAATCTCGGATTCTTTGTTCATGGCGGTGTTGCCTTTGAGCCTTACAAAAAAGGATTTGAAAAATTATTGGGAAAGCCGATCGTTTATATTGAGAATTATTTATCCAGCGAAGGGTTTATTGGCTATAAAACAAGAGAACATGCAAAAGGAATGAAACTGATTCTTGATAATAATATTTTCTTTGAGTTTGTTCCATTTGATGATAAAAATTTTGATCAGGAAGGAAATGTCAATTCAGATCCCGAAGTAAAAATGATCCATGAAGTAGAAGAAGGAAAAGAGTACGCACTATTAATTAGTACAAATTCCGGTGCATGGCGATACCTGATCGGCGATACAATAAAATTTGTTGACGTTGCGCATTGCGAGGTAGTGATCACAGGTCGCACAAAACATTTCCTAAGTCTTACCGGGGAACACCTTAGTGTTGAGAACATGAATAAGGCGATCGAACTGGCAAGTGAAGAATTAAATATCAGTATTCCTGAATATACTGTGGTTGGGTTCCCTTATGAAAGTTTTTTTGCACACAAATGGTATATAGCAAGCAATGATAATTGCAATACGGAAGTATTAAAAAATAAAATTGATCAACACCTGCGTAAACTGAATGATGACTATGCTACTGAAAGAGATAGCGCATTAAAAGAAGTTTTTCTTGAAAAGTTACCGGAAGAAAAATTTATGAAATTCATGGAGCTGAAAGGAAAGCTTGGGAGCCAGCATAAATTTCCGAGGGTAATGAAGGGAAAAATGCTGGAAGATTGGAACAGGTTTTTAGGAAATGGAAAATCCTGACTTCTTTTTGAACTGATCATATAACCTGCACCACAATACTTTCACTAGCCAGCCCACAAGTAAATTATTATTTTAGTACTAATGTTTGAAGCCGTTCTAAAAGGAATAACACTCGGTTTGTTACTGACCATATCAGTTGGGCCGGTTGTTTTTTCAATCATCAAACAAAGTCTTAATAACGGGCATCGAGGTGGCATCGCATTTATATTGGGTGTTTCAGCGTCGGATATAACACTTGTTTTGATCAGTAATGTGTTTACACAATTATTTGGGTACATGGTGGAGCACAAGAATTTTATTGGAATTATCGGGAGCACATTCCTGATATCAATGGGAATATTTTTTATTTTTTTTAAAAAAGTAAAAGTGGATGATAGTGGTGTACAGGTTCTAAATCTCTCTAAAAGAGATTATGTAAAAACATTTCTTTCGGGATTTTTTATGAATACACTTAACCCTGCTGTTTTTATTTTTTGGCTTACCACATCCACAACGCTTATCACTCTTACAAGTGAAAATCGGATCATTGCATTTACTACTTGCCTGGCATTTGTATTAGCGACAGATCTTTTAAAAGTAATGATGGCGCAAAAAATCAGGAAAAAACTTACACCGCATAATATTCAAATCCTCAGCCGCATTAATGGGCTTGTATTATTTGGTTTTGGCCTTGTCTTACTTTGGGGATTGATTTTTTACGCAGATAAGATCTAAGACTTATTTTGCAGTCCAATGAAAACAGCGATCATTTTAAAAAAGGTTTGGAAATGGACAAAGCGAATTTTCATTTTCCTTTTTTTCTTCCAGCTTTTTTGCATCCTGCTTTTTAAATGGGTGGATCCACCGATCACGATGACGCAGTTGGTAAGCTGGGTTAGCGGGGATGGTTTAAAAAGAGATTATGTAGGATGGAATAAAATTTCATACAACGTAAAACTTTCTGTGATCGCTTCAGAAGATCAGATCTTTCCCGATCATAACGGGTTTGACTGGAAGAATATTAAAAAAGCGATGGCCTATAATAAAAGAAAACCAAATCGTATTCGCGGCGCCAGCACCATCAGCCAGCAGGTTGCAAAAAATGTTTTTTTATGGCAGGGAAGGGGATGGATAAGAAAAGGACTTGAAGCATATTTTACGTTTATGATCGAATTGATCTGGAGTAAAAAACGAATATTAGAAGTTTATCTGAATGTGATCGAGATGGGAAGAGGCGTCTATGGTATTGAAGCGGCCTCGCAATCTTATTTTAATAAACCCGCTGCATCTTTAACAAGAATGGAAGCTGCAATGATCGCTTCTTGTTTGCCGAATCCGAAAAATTATACTGTCAAACCTTTATCAAATTATGTGGCAGGCAGAAGGCAATGGGTTTTACAGCAAATGAATAATCTTGAAGGAGATCCGGATGTACAAGATATAATTAAAGAAGAAGTAATTAAGACCAAGAAATAAGTTAAAGGCCCGTTACATGAATTGTCTCGCTGTTATGTGTTACCAAATAATTTTTTGATCTAATTCCAAACCTTATTTCATTGCCGCCTTTTGGCAAATTTGCAAGTTGAATTTGAAAAGACTTATTTTGTTTAACTATCTGTTGTGCCGTAATTTCTGTTTTATATTCCCCTAAAAGATTTTTTCCATTAAAAACCCCCGCGACTAATTCAGTTTCTATTTCAGAATGTGTTTGTAAAAAGTTTCGGTATTTCCCTGTCATTTCAGGAGTAATTTTTATAGTCACAGAATTGTTGTAGGGTATAGCACTTTTTTCTCCAGGAATTATTTTAATATTACCCAAGGCAGCATACATACTGTCAAAACTAAAGCCCACCCACCCTTTTTTTGTTTTTACAGAATCTGAAAAAGTGCTGATTCCATAGATGTCAGCAATAAAAACAGGTTTGCCAAGCAGGTTACTTTCTGTTGGCCAGAAATTATAATTGTTTCTTCTGTCCCAATAAGGATTATGAGAATGCGATGGCTTGCCGCTATAAAACCAAAATAAGGAAGCACGTTGATAAGAATTATTGAATACTACCGGCAGATCTCCCGTTTTCTCTGCAATTGCCTTTGCCCATGCTTGATTATTATGAAACCGACCTTTTGTGGAATTGTTGGGTCCAATGTCAACAACAAGATAAACACGGGCGGCTATTACAAGTAATAAAGAGACAAAGGCAATTATTCGCAATGGCTTTATCCATGAAATCTTATCAAGTATGAATTGATGACTTAAAACGATCAGTGGTATCAATGCCGGCATTGTCCAGTTCACTTCTACTTTTCCACGGAAAGAGCTTAGTAAAAAAGTCAGATAGACACCGATCAATGTAAACTTCAATGCTTTTTCAGTTTGACTTTTTACTTTATAAATAAATGCGGCGGGTAAAAGAATAAATCCAGCCAATGGCCCCGTGAGCAAAATCTGGCCAAGCAGGTAGTCGGTAGTATAAGAAAATTTATAAGCACTTACATTGCTTTCAAAAAGGTGATAACGAAAACTAACCCAATCATGATCCCATTGCCATGAAAGATGCGGAGCATACAATATCAATACAAGAAATCCCGCCAGCCATGTTTGCCGTCGGGTAAATAATTTAATGTTTGATAAAAAAGTGAATAGAACTATTAATAACCCATGATACTTGGTATAAAAAAGCAAACTGATTGCTAAAGCAAGAAGCAATGTGTTTTTCCAGTTGGTATTTTTTATAAAAGAACGATACGTGTAAAAAAATAATGCAGTAAAAAATAATAGTGGCGTATCGGGCACGGCAAGGAAACCGGCAATTTGTAACACACCAATACTTAAAACAATTGTATAAAAAAGAAAGGGATTTTTTCTTTCGGTAAGAGATTCGGTAATTAAAATGGTAAACATGCTAAGCAAAGCGCAGATCAATCGTACACCAAGTTCATTATGAAAAATAGCATAACCACTTTTAATTAAAAATGCGATCATCGGCGGATGGTCAAAATAACCCCAGGCAGGAAATCGTGAATACACCCAATAATAAGCCTCGTCAGCAATTAATTCTGTGGATGCAGCCTGCGCTAACGCCAGCAACAACCAACTGCTGTAAAAAAGTAAACGATGGTGTTTTTGGAAAAAAGAATTCATTGATGCCCGAATGTACAATGGATATTTTACCCGGCCATCAGCTGATCAATTGCTTTTATTGCCGTTTGAAGTCTTTCATCATAATCGCCGTTTATATCCACCCACGGCGTTAATTGATTTATCATGATATCTTTATAAATATGATAAAGCTGGTCTCTTGTTTTCAGATCGGGATATTCTCTTAATTCATCTTTTACCCAGGGCAGATCAGTATTACATAATAAATAGAGATCATATTTTCTTTCTACAATTTGATCAAGCACCCATCTATGACATTTCCCAAAAACAAACTCACACCATACTTTCATAACATACATTTCGGTGTCTATAAAGAGAATTTTAGAGTTCCGAGTTTGGAGTTCAGAGTCTTGCACAGTGACTCCCGACTCAGAGCTCCCAACTAATGACTGCGTATACTCGTCTTCCATTGCCAGTTGTCCTTTGGCGATATACTGCAAGTCATCATAAGTATAATCAGTACCATGGGTAAGCAGAAATTCTCTTGCAAATTCAGGGCACCATTGTGTATTATAATGCTGCGCAAGCAACTCACACAAAGTGCTTTTGCCGGTTGATTCCGGTCCGATCACCGCTATTTTTATCAGCGGTTTTTGTTCCATGCAGGTTTTGCTTTTATTATTTTTTTATAGATGGGGCAGCTTTCTTCGTGAGCATTTGGTAAATAACCGGTACTCATTAAAAATTCGTTTACAATTTCACCACCGGTAAAACGAAAAGTTTGCTTGAATAACTTAGTCCACTCTTCTCTTGTTTTTGGATAATGATGATCTAACCAGTGTTCAAATGATTTGAATTCTTTTTGTATGCGCAAAATTGTTTTTGCATTTTCAATAGCTGCATTGATTTTTAAGCGATTCCGGATAATGCCCGCATCATTCATCAATCGTTTAAAGTCTTTTTCTTTATACCCGGCAATTTTTTTTATTTCAAAATTGTGATAAGCCTTCCGAAAGCTTTGTTGTTTATTCAAAATGGTCGTCCAGCTTAATCCTGCCTGGTTAATTTCTAAAATTAGCCGGCAGAAAAGTTCATTATCATCATGAATAGGAAATCCATAATATTTATCATGATATTCACGATGAACATTTTGCTCATCGGGCTTGAGAGAGTTGATGAATTTGCAGTAGCTCATAATTGATTTTTAGATGCTTGTTTTTTCCATTCAATAAATCCCCATAATGCCATAAGCAAAAACAAAAAGTACATTAAAGTAAACAGGTAAAATTCTTTATAAAAATTTAATGGAATGGCGACAATATTACTAGCAATCCATGCCAGCCAATTCTCAATTTTTCTTTTCGCCATCCACCACATAGCTACTACTGCAGAAGACGAAACCAGGGAATCTAAAACAGGAGTATTGCTATTTGTTATTTTGATCAAAGCAAAATAAATAATTCCCCATGATGCGATAAATAACAAAGCGCCGGTCGAAAGCTCTTTTTTATTACACCAACTGATAGGATAAGTGAAATGTTCGCCATCTTTTTTCTGTACCCAATTATACCAACCGTATACACTCATCATAAAATAATAGATATTCAACGTGCCATCTGCATACAATGGCGGGTGAGAATCAAAAAAATAAAGCCAGGCTGCCAATAACACACCAATAATACCTGTTGGGTAAACCAGTACATTATTCTTACGTGCATACCAAACACTGGCTATTTGAGTAACAGTGCTTACCCATTCCTTCCAGCCAGTTTGTTGCACATTTGAAATAAGCTTTTCCCAAATTTCCGGCAAAGGCAAATTTTTAATTTTCCTGTAAACATAAATAAAAAAGCAAACCTTACGGGGTTTGCTTTACACCAGAAAATATGAACGCTTCAGCTAAACAGTTTAAATCCTAAAACGAGAAATGCAATTCCTTTTATTATTGACCAGCACAGGTATATAATCAATGCCTTCTTTCCATATTTCTGAATAAATCTTTTTAAAAAAAGCGGTTTCATACTATTCTATTTTGTCGGATTTCTTTTTGTAAACGGAATGATCTTTGGGACCCAATGTTTATAATTCAAATATCTTTCTCCAAAGTGAGTGATCAGATCTTTTTCTTCAAATTTTATTGCTGTTAAAATATAGCCCGTTGTAAGCACAGCAAACAATAGATGCGCTGCAGACATTACGGGAGTTGCCCAGAAAGCAATAAGCCAACCCAAATAAAGCGGATGACGGACATATTTATAAAAGAAAGGGATCCGGAAATGAAGCGGCTCATATTTTTTTCCTAAAAAATAAAACCATACCTGGCGCAAACCGAAAAGGTCAAAATGATTGATCATAAAAGTGCTTATCAATACAATCAACCAACCAATAATAAAAAGAATAGTTAGAATGGTCTTAGCTAGCGGCTGTTCTACTCGCCAGATAAATCCGCCCATGGGCTGCCACAACAATACCAGCAAAATGAGGCAAAGACTTGACAATAATACATAAGTGCTTCGCTCAATCTGTTCTGGAATTATTTTGGTCCACCAGTTTTTAAAGACTGGTCTTGCCATTATACTGTGCTGCAAAGCAAAAAATAAAAGCAGTGAGGCATTTACCAATATTGCCTGTGTCAAAGGTACCTGGGGCACCCCATCAATTGATTTCGGAACAAAGAGGTTTCCAACGAATCCAAATGCATAAAGAAAAGTACCAAAAAATAATAGATAAGAGATCACTCCATAAAGAAGAACAAGGATTTTTTTCATTTTAAAAAAATTAATGGTTAATGGTTATGTTTTGAACTAAAGAACTTTGTTTGGTTTCATATATCCTGTGGTAAGTAGAATTATATCCTTCTGCCTCCCGAATATTTAACCGGCCCTTAAGCATAAGATCAATTACACAATCACCATTGATAAGAATGTTTAAAACCGGTGATTGCAGAATATTGTAAGAAATAACTTTTGCAGCGGCATTGATTTCCAAATTCTGTAATGAGCGAACAGGGATATAAATGATTCCTTTCTTTTTTTGATCTTTAAAACTTTGTGATCTTACAATTAACTCCTTCCCCGCCTGGATGATCATTACTTTTTCGATAAATTTTTTGCTGCCTTCAACTCGTACTGAATCTTCTGATGAATCTTCGATTAGCATAACGGTCATATCGCTCCTGATGATAAGCCGCTCAAAATTTTCAACTGCAATCTTTTTTACAAATGTTTGCAATGAATTTTCCTGGCAGAATACGGATCCGGTTACGGTTATCAAAAGGATAAATAAGAAAAACTTTTTCTTCATTGTTGATAAGGTTTATCGTCTGCCTGCTATGCCGGCAGACGGGTTAATTGGTTTTGATATAAAAATCTTTTAGCATTAATTGCTTACTCATTTGCTTTTAAAGGGTAAGAAATTTCATTAGTTAATCTCTATAGAGCCAGTATGCTTGTAATTCAGTATCGGCCCCGGTTTTTTTATCTATTTGTTTTATTTCTTTCTTAGTTTGTTCGGGGTAGGAAGTTTGATTTTCAAAATACCTTAAATAAGAAATGCATAATAAAACGAAGATGATCATGGGCGAGAAGGATCCTATCCGTTCAACGATCTTTTCAATTAACTTCATTAGTTAGGATTTTGATTAGACCGCAAGGATACATCGCCTTTAATTCAATAGAAACAGGTGATTAGTCAACTATCTTGTTTCATTCCCAATCATAAGGTTATTTTGAGCTGGAATGTTTTTTTAAACGTAAGAACGGCTACTCAAGATCTTGGGACTTCGGCTCAGTTTGGTAGATCTTTCAATCAATTACTATTGTATAAATGAAAAGAAATGAGTTAGTTGGTAGTTGATTTTAATTGATTGCAAAAAATGGTGTAATTTATTTCACGCATTTACTGTTAATGAAAAGTTTCCAAAATATTACAGTATTAGTGAGCCTGGTGCTTTTCTTCGAATTTCCAGCGCATTCACAACTCAAGTTTGACAAACCTGTTTTGATAACAAAAGAAAACGGTTTGCCGGTAAATGAATTCCCCTCCGTAAAAAAAGGAGACGATGGTTTTATCTGGATTGGCAGCAGCGAGGGGCTCTGTCGTTTCGACGGATTGCAGGTGAAAGTATTCCGGGAAGGAAGTGACCTGCGTTATTCTCTCTTTGATAATTGGATAAATACTGTTCAGCCTGCAAAGGATCAGATATGGATGGGGACCGATCAGGGACTCTCCGTCTTAAACACAAAAGACTACACCTTCAGGCATTACCAGTTCACCAATAATGGAAAGACAGATTCATTGAAAAGGAGATTTGATCAGCCCATTAACACCATTTTTAAAGACAAGACTGGCAATATCTGGATTGGCAACAGGTGGAGAGGAGTGTGTAAATATGATGAAGCGAAGGATAATTTTCGTTTCTATTCGATTCCGGCAGATAAATATCCGCCTCTTATACCGTCACTCGGGCCAAACACTTCCATTCTGAGCTTCGAAGAGTCAAGAACAAATGATTCAATTATTTGGGCTGGTACCACTGGCGGCTTGCAGGAAATAAATAAATACACAGGCCAGGTGAGGTTATTTACTTTCCCTCAAAAGAACACCGACTACCAGGTTGCATTAAATGTTTTTCGCCGGATCTATCATCATGATGATGGGCTTTTGTACGTAGGAAGCTGGGCTGCCAGCGTAAATATTTTTGATCCGGTCGCAAAAACATTTACTCCCCTGCGTGTAAAAAATGAAAAGGGGCAAAAAATATTAAACAGCCCTACCGGGAAATTCATCCGTAAAAGCGATCATGAAATTTGGATCTCAGCAAGTGCGGGTTTGGTCGTCTATGATACTAAGCTGAAAGATGTAACCTGGTACAAATTAAATGACCTGGAGAAAAATGAATTTTATGCTATTGATTTCATTGATGAGGACAATCGTGCCTGGCACGGGGATATCAATGGCTTAAGTTATTTCGACCCCACGATGCAGCAATTTGCCCGCTATTCGTTCAAACATCTTGTGAGTCCTGAAATGACGTTTGCTTTTTATATTTTATCGGACAAGCAAGGAAATAACTTAACAGTATGCCCAAGATTTGCCGGAGGAATATTTCATTTTAATAAAATGACAAAGGAATGGACAAAATCTTTGTTCCCTGCACAAAATACTTTTATGAAAGAAGAAGGTGCAGTGAGGGGGTTTGTGCAAATCCGATCGGGAGAGTATATTATTTCGTCAAATCATGGGTTATTTCTTTATTCAGAAAAAAAGAACAAGGTCACTTCACTGCAGGGCGTGGCTCCTTTTTCGGCCTCGACGAGAGGCCAGATAATGATGGACCGTTCCGGTAACTTATGGATATCTGATGATAGGCAAGGGTTGGTAAAATGGAATCCCGGGACAAAGGAATATCATATTTATAAAGATGGTTTGCTATCAACCGATACAAGCGAGTTCTATGGCCGGGTTAAAGGCGGGTTTTATGGCAGGCTCAATAACTTTTTTGAAGACAGCCGTGGCAATGTATGGTTTCAAAGGAGCAATGGGTTTGGGGTTTATATGGCTGATAAGGATTCCATACTCAACTTTATTTATGTAAAAAATGAAAGTAATAGTTTTCCTTCGGCAGAGTCGTTTGCAGAAGACAAGACAGGCAGGATATGGATACTGAGTGCAGACGGATGGATAGGTTATTCATTAGCGGGCGAGCCGGCAAAAGGTGTAGTTTATAAATTTAATATAAGAGACAGGGGTATGCAGAACCATATTCAGAAGCTGGCTACTGATAAACACGGCGAAGTCTGGGGATACAATTCAAAAGAACTGGTAAAAATAAATTCAAACGATCTTTCTTTCACCAAATATAGCTTTCAGTATGGTGTGGACGAGCCCGATTTTTTTTCTTTTTCTTTTCTTCCTTCAGGCGAAATTATTTTTGGCGGCCGTAACGACATCATTATCGCCAACCCTGCAGAATTAAAAAGAAATCCAGAAATACCTGTTCCGTATATTACTGAGATGCAGGTTTTGAATAAACCCTTACGTCTTGTTATGAATGGCACACCGGTTGGCCTGACGTATAAGCAAAATTTTTTCACCATTGGATTTTCTGCACAGGCATATACAATGGCCAAAGCTGTAAAGTTTCGCTACCGGCTTAATGGTTTTGATGATTGGACAGAAGTGACCGGACGTCGCTTTGCTAACTATACAAATGTGCCCGGCGGCGATTACATTTTTCAACTACAGGCGGCTAATAATGAAGGGGTGTGGAATGAAAAAATAGTGGAGATGCCGGTTCATATTGCAACTCCATTTTGGCTCACCTGGTGGTTTATTACCATAGTTGCAATAGTTGTTTGCATGGCTGCCTATTGGCTGTATCGTAACAGGGTGGAGCAAATAAAGAAAAAGCAACGGTTAAAATCAGAGTATGAAAAAAAATTAGCGAATGTAGAAATGAGTGCCTTGCTGGCGCAAATGAATCCGCATTTTCTTTTTAACAGTCTTAATTCTATTGATAGTTATATCATTCGCAATGAATCCAAGAAAGCATCTGAATACCTGAATAATTTTGCAAGATTGATGCGTTTGATCCTGCAAAACTCCCGTTCAAATTATATCAATCTTAAAGATGAACTGGAGGCACTAGAACTTTATATGCAAATGGAAAGCCTTCGCTTTAAAAATAAATTCTGTTATTCAATTGCTGTCGATGAAAATGTAGAGACAAATTCGATAGTAATACCGCCAATGTTGATACAGCCTTACGTGGAAAATGCGATTTGGCATGGACTGATGCATAAATCAAATGGGTCCGAAGGGTTGGTGAAGATCAATATTTCCAAAAATGCGGACGATCTGTTATGTGTAATTGAAGATAATGGCATCGGTAGAAAAAAAGCAGCAGAATTAAAACGGCAAAAGCAACACAATCATAAGCGAAGCATGGGGATGCAAATAACGCAGGATCGGATCGAGATCATTAATAAGTTATATAACATGAATGCCTCGATCAATATTTATGATATGGAAGATGAGCTAGGAAATGCGAAAGGAACAAAAGTTGAATTGATAATTCCGGTTTGATCAACAAATAAAAATTTTATGATAAAAGCAGTGATCATTGATGATGAAAAGGACAGCATCGACACGCTGAAATGGAAATTGGAAAATTATTGTCCGGATGTAAGCGTTATTTCATCATTCGAAAGGCCGGCTGATGGCGTTAGCTACCTTAAAAAAAATCCAGTCGATCTTTTATTTCTCGACATCGAGATGCCAATGCTTACAGGCTTTGATGTGCTTGAAGAATTGGGCCGTGATATTCCGTTTGATATCATTTTTATAACGGCGTACGACAACTTTGGTATACAAGCAGTAAAGTTCAGTGCACTCGATTATTTATTGAAGCCTGTTCAGAACAAAGAGCTGAAAGAGGCTATTGATAAACATTTAAAAAAATCACAGCAAAAGATCCCTTCTGAACAGATCGATCTTTTGTTGAACAATGTGCAGGCGGAACGAAAAGGTAAACGAGGGAGAATTGCACTGGCGTCAAAAGAAAGTATTGAGTTTGTCGACCCAAATGATATTGTTGTTTGCGAGGCCAATAGTAACTATACTAATGTTTATCTCGTTGAAGGCAGAAAAAGAGTTATTTCAAAAACACTAAAAGATTTTGAAGAAATGCTGGTTCAGTTTGATTTTTTCCGTCCACACAATTCACATCTTATCAATTTGGGTAGGGTAAAAGAATTTATTCGTGGTGATGGCGGCTATCTTGTTATGGAGAACAAGATGAAGATCCCGGTTTCCAAGAATAGAAAAGAAGAATTAATGCAGCTTCTCTCATAGTTTTGATACTCATAAAACGGGCTTTTCACTCAAGCCCCAGACTGTTCCAGGCAAATGCTGCTTAAATAAACTAATGGTTGTTTAAAATTTGCATTAAGGTTAAAGCAGCAAAGTATGCATTCAAGTACCACAATTAGAACGAACGATGGAACAAGGATATGGATCAGTTATTATACACCGGAAAAAAGTAATAAAAAAGTTATTGTAATAGCGCCGGGTGTAGGATTAACGCATGAGTATTATAATTTTTTTGCAAATTTTTTAACTCAACAGGGATTTGTCGTTATAACGTTTGATTATCGGGGTATGGGAAGATCTGCACCGGAAAATCTTAGTGGTTACTCCGCAAATATGCACCAATGGGCCGTTCAGGATATTAATGCTGTCTTGCTTTATATAAAACAACATTACCCCAACGAAGAGATCATTTACATTGGACATTGTATGGGTGGAGAAATCATCGGGCTATCACCAGCAAGCCAATACGTCAACAAGATCATTTTAGTGAGCAGTGCATTAACTTGTGAAAAATTATATCCCTGGCACCGAAGAATTTTACTCAAAATTTCAAAGTCAAAAAGTAGGGCAATGAGCTGGCTTCTTGGTTATAAACCGGCAGATAAAAAAAGAAAAAGGGAGAAAATACCCAAAGGCGTGTACCTGCAATTGGCAAACTGGTGTGATAATCCAAACGGGTTATTTGATGCATTCCCTGATAACAACTACAGGAAAATAAATGTGCCTTTGCTTGCATACACATTTACCGATGATTGGTATTGCCCGCCGAAAGCTGTGAATGAATTATTAAATCATTTTGCCAGCGCAGCAATTACCTGGTATCATTTAAAGCCAAAAGAAATTGGATTGAAACAAATCGGGCATATTGATTTTTTTAATCCCTCGATGAGGTCAACATTATGGGAATCATTATTGCAATGGATAAATAAAGATAATAGGAACTTTTCGCACGAGAATTTTCTAAAAATAAAACCTTATTTATATGAAAAATAAAAACATCAAGCCTGTGGTAAAAGAGGAATCACTGGATCCTCAGGATTGGTCTGAGCTAAAAAAACTTGGAAACCTGATGGTAAATGATATGGTTAATTTTTTACAAACTATCAGGGAACAGCCGGTATGGACAAAACCGCCTCAGTCAGTAAAAAATAGTTTCAAAACACCGTTGCCTCATTCGCCAATGCAATTAAATGAAGTATATGACGAGTTTAAGCAAAACATTCTTCCTTATTATCTCGGCAATATTCACCCACGTTACTGGAGCTGGGTGATGGGCACAGGCACTGCCCAGGCTATGCTGGCAGAAATGCTTGCAGCGGGAATGAATTGTAATGTTGGTATCGGCGACCAGGCACCTATGTATGTGGATCAGCAAGTGATTGACTGGTGTAAGCAAATGGTGGATTTTCCTGTTGAAAGCAGCGGTGCATTAGTGAGCAGCGCATCCGTAGCAAATTTAAATGCATTAATTGTTGCAAGGAATTCTGTAAGTAGTTCAATTAGAAGATCCGGGATCAATGAACAGAAAAAAATGCTCATCTATGCTTCAACTGAAACACATAGCTGTATTCAGAAAGCTGCAGAAATAATAGGAATAGGATCGGATGGCGTAAGAAAAGTAAATGTCAATGAAAAATATGAAATGGATACGGTACATCTGCAGGAGCTTATTGAAGAAGATAAAAAGGAAGGTAACATTCCATTTTGTGTAGTGGCAAATGTAGGTACGGTAAATACCGGGGCAATCGATGAATTAGATAAAATATTTTGGATCTGCTGCAAAGAAAATTTGTGGATGCATGTTGATGGTGCATTTGGTGCTTTATTAAAATTGTTGCCTGAATATGAAGAGCGGCTCGATTGTATGGAGTTTGCCGACAGTATAGCGTTCGATTTACATAAATGGCTGTCGGTCCCTTATGAAGCCGGAGTAGTCTTGGTTAAAGACGCCGATGCCCATCGCAAAACATTTGCGTTACAGCCCGATTATATCTCGAATAATGAAAGAGGTATTGCAGCGGGACCTGAGCTGACATCGAATTTCGGCTTTGAGCTATCAAGAAATTTTAAAGCGTTAAAAGTTTGGATGAGTTTAAAGGAACATGGCATTGAAAAGTTTGCAAGGCTGATCGGGCAGAATGTTACACAAGCAAAATATTTGACAAACCTGGTAGAACAAATCGAGGAATTGGAATTAATGGCGCCAACCTGTACAAATATTGTTTGTTTTCGTTTTAATCCGCAAAAAAATGATCTTGATTTAGACAAACTGAATAAAGAGATATTGATGGAGTTACAGGAAAGTGGAATCGCGGCGCCCTCCTACACCAGGTTAAATGGAAATTATTGTTTACGGGTTGCTAATGTTAATCATCGCACAATAATGAATGATTTCGATGTGTTGGTAAATGAAGTAATAAAGATCGGCAACCAGGTAATGATGGAGAAGGAAGTAAAACAGCAGGTTGCTAATACCGCCTGATCAAAAAGCTTCATTTACTTCTATATTTCTGTACCATTTCCATGGACGTAAATATTTTATTCCTTTTGAAGTTTGAAATCTTGTCGCGATTTGCTGCCAATTGCCACCACCACTTTTCCAAACTATAAAATGAAGATGCGGTATTGCTGCATAACCGGTTTTGCCACTCAGACCAATTATTTGACCTTGTCTTACAGAATCACCAACTTTTACTAAAGCGCCATCTTTTTGTAAATGCCAGTAACCGCTTCGTGAATTATCGCTGTGTTGAATTACAATGTTATTTCCCTGGCTGGCGTATTTCTTGCTCCAACCGCCCTTCGAACCATCTTCTTTCACTCTTATCACTACACCATCTCTTACTGCAAGAATATTTGTCCCTCTTTTCATTTTAAAATCAAGCGCCGCTCTTTCTTTATGAGAAAAAACTCCAAAATAACCCTGTACGATCAGGTGAGATTTTTTGCTTTCAAATGGCAATGAATATACAAAGCTGGTATCATCTTTAATATTCCCTTTCTGAAGTTGTTTGATCTCTTTTCGCAGCGGGTTGTTGCTAACGGCGCAGCCGGCAAGGCAACAACAGAGAATTAATAATTGAATTTTCAAATGGCTAATTTAATTTATATCGATAAAGCTACATTCATACCACAAATTTCGGGGTTCATAATTATTTAATTTTTCCGGACGTAAAATATTCGTAGCTTCTTCATCCTTTTTTAACTTTTAAACCAAAAACCATGTCAACATTAGAAGCAGTAATGACAACCCAGGAAGTGGCCAACCGTTTTCATGAACTTTCACAAAGCGGCCAATGGGACAAGATCCAGGATGAATTGTTTGCAGAAAATGCAGCCAGCATTGAACCTCCACA
>DASYQG010000702.1:0-5841 GCA_036005825.1 Chitinophagaceae bacterium
ATTAACGGGTCAAAAAGGTCAGCGGCTTGTTCGTTTTATTGCTGGCGGGGTTCCTGTACCAATTGATGGTTACCAGGTAGAGCCAGAAAATGGAAAAGATATTATTACAACACTTGATGTAAACATACAGGACATTGCTTCCACTGCTTTGATGAAAAAAATGATCGAAAGCGAATCGCAGTATGGAACAGCGATCGTGATGGAAACGAAAACCGGAAAGATCAAAGCGATCGCAAATCTTGGCAGGCAGAGAGACGGAAGTTATTTTGAGGATGATAATTATGCGTTGAGAGTTACTGAACCAGGATCAACCATAAAGCTTGCAACACTTTTATCTGTATTGGAAAGCGGAAGCTCGAAGCTTGATGACCTTGTTGAAGTGGGAAATGCAGGACAAATGGTTGTCGGTCCAAGAAATGTAAATGATGCGGAGAGAGCACCGAAACCGGTACTAACAGTTGAAGAATGTTTTGCTCATAGTTCTAATGTAGGTATGAGTAAGGTTGCATACAAAGCATTTGGAAATGAACCAAAGAAATTTAAAGAGTATCTCCATAAATTTTACCTGGATGTAAGATCGCCAATAGATCTGACCGATGTACCAAGACCACAACTTGCTTCATTTGAAAAGAATGCAGGTGGTACGATGAACATGATCACGATGAGTTTTGGTTACGCAATACAAGTTAGTCCCTTACATACATTGACCCTCTATAATGCCATTGCTAATAATGGCAAAATGATGAAGCCTTATTTGGTGAACAGGATAGTAAGAGATGGGATTCCTTATCGTGAATTTCAGCCAACAGTTTTGGAAGAGAATTTTTGCAAACCATCAACGGTGAAAGCTGCAAAATCAAGTATGGAAATGGTGATAACCGAGGGAACAGGAAGACCAGCTTTTAAAGACATGCCTTTTATGGTAGCAGGTAAAACAGGAACTGCTCACGTTGCTGATGGTAATATTAAATATGATGATATGGTTTACCAGGCATCGTTTGTTGGATATTTTCCTGCGAAAGATCCTGTTTATACATGCATTGTTGTTGTTCGAACAAAGGCGCATGCAGCCTTACATTATGGCGGACAAATTGCAGCGCCGGTTTTCCGTGAGATAGCGATCAAGTTATACGCAATGTATATCGAGAATAAAACATTGCCGAAGTATGAAGCGGTCAAGGACAGCTCGAATTATTTCTATGCGGGTAGCAGCAGCGATATAAAAAATATTTTTAAAACATTGAATGTTGATTATAGTGATTCGGTGAGACAGTCAGAATGGGGAAATGTGATAGCAGATAACTACCAGCCTGTGATCAAAGACGTGAATGTTAGTAAAGCTGTAATGCCGAATATAAAAGGTATGGGACTGAAGGATGTCATTTACCTGTTAGAAAATATGGGATTGAAAGTAAAAGCAAGTGGACAAGGAAAGGTATTGGCGCAATCTATACAGGTAGGAACAGCTTTGACCAAGGGAATGACTGTTTATGTTGAATTAGGATAAACGTTTATCGTGAAGCTAAGTGATATTCTATATAAAGTAAGTATCAGGTCGATTGTTGGGAGTACAGATATAGAAGTAAAAGATGTTCAGATCGATTCGAGAAAAATAAAAAAAGGCTCTTTGTTTATTGCTGTAAAAGGTTCTGCTGCTGATGGTCACCTTTTTATTGATAAAGCAACGGAAGCCGGTGCCGCGGTGATTGTGTGTGAAATATTACCTGCTGAAAAAAAAGATGGAGTTGTTTATGTGCAGGTAGAGAATAGTGCAGAAGCTGCCGGGTATATGGCAGCAAACTTTTTTGAGCAGCCTTCGGAAAGAATGAAGGTAGTGGGAGTAACAGGAACAAACGGTAAAACAACTATTGCGACTTTATTATATAAGCTCTTTACATCGTTGGGATATACATGCGGATTGTTAAGCACTGTGGAAAATCGTATCGGCGAAAAAATACTCGCCGCTACACATACCACACCGGATGCAATAAGCCTGAATGCTTTGCTGAAACAAATGGCTGATGATGGATGTTCTCATGTTTTTATGGAGAATAGTTCTCATGCCATTCACCAGCATCGAAGTGCAGGATTAAAGTTTGCCGGCGGCATTTTTAGCAACATCACACATGATCATCTTGATTATCACAAAACCTTTGATGAATATATCAAGGTGAAGAAATCATTC
The DNA here is from genome assembly GCA_036005825.1 of Chitinophagaceae bacterium. Lineage (GTDB taxonomy): Bacteria > Bacteroidota > Bacteroidia > Chitinophagales > Chitinophagaceae > VBAS01. The sequence goes on from DASYQG010000702.1 coordinate 2,186, forward strand.
TTCGATTCTTTATCATCAGATGCATTTGCAGTAAGCAATGCAGATGATAAAAGAGGAATGGTGATGCTGCAGAACACAAATGCAAAAAAGTATTTCTACAGTTTGAGAACAATGGCAGATTTCAAAGGAAAGATCCTTGATAACAGTCTGACGGGTTTAGTGATGAATGTGAATGATACGGAAGTTCATTTCAGGATGATCGGTGAATTCAATGCATATAATCTGCTGGCAGTTTATGGAACAGCAATGTGCATGGGAGAAGATAAACAGGAAGTGCTGAGATGTTTAAGTGTGTTAACGGGTGCTGAAGGAAGGTTTGATTATATGATCTCATCAAAAGATCGGCTGATAGCGATTGTTGATTATGCACATACGCCGGATGCTTTATTAAATGTGCTGGCAACAATAAAAAAGTTGAGAAAAGGAAATGAACAGGTGATCACAGTGGTTGGATGCGGGGGTGATAGAGATAAAACGAAGAGACCGATTATGGCCGAAGCCGCATGTGAGCATAGTGATAAGGTGATATTGACAAGTGATAATCCAAGAAGTGAAGACCCGGTGCAGATCATTAAAGACATGGAACAGGGAGTAAGTGTTGTGTCAAAAAGAAAATGTCTATCGATCGTAGATAGAAAAGAAGCGATAAAGGCGGCGATAAGTTTAGCAAAAGCAGAAGATATAATACTGGTAGCAGGTAAAGGACATGAAAAGTATCAGGAGATAAAAGGAGTAAGGAATCATTTTGATGATAAGGAAGTGGTGAGAGAGATGTTTGAATTATTAAACCGTTAGCGATTAGATGTGAGGTATGAGTTGTGAGAAGAAAGCTGAATAGAGTACATGAAGTACAAGAGTGCGACGCAACGGAAGCTAAATAGAATTACTTGGACGGTAATCATAAATACAATGATCATCATGTGAAGATGATCTGAAAGAAAAACCAAAGTCCTTCTTTTACCTCTCTGCGAAAGCAGGGAGGTTTAGGAGGCCAAAACCTAAGACCAACAATGCTATACCATTTGTTTGAATGGTTTAAAGAACAAAAGATCAATTTTCCCGGAAGCGGGATCCTTGGTTTTATTTCTTTCCGGGTATTGCTGGCAATGTTGTTATCGCTGATCATAACGCTGGTGTTTGGAAAACGATTGATAAATGTGTTGAGAAGAAGATTGGGTGTTGAAACGGTTCGTGACCTGGGTCTTGAAGGCGAACAACAAAAGAAGGGAACGCCAACGATGGGAGGTGTGATAATCATTCTCGGTATAGTAGTTCCGACTTTGCTCTTTGCCAGGCTTGATACAATATATATTATACTGATGCTGATCGCAACAGTTTGGCTTGGCATCATCGGGTTTATTGATGATTACTTGAAGTTGCGGGCAAAACGGTTAGCACATGAACAAGGTGTTGCCTATAAGAAAGGGGATAAAGACGGATTGGCAGGATGGTTTAAAATTATGGGACAGGTTGGACTAGGAATTTTTGTTGGCGCCACACTTTATTTTAATGACGATGTAAGAATATGGAGAGAATACCAGGGTGTGCCAACTGCAAATGATACAACTGTCTTTCAAAAAACAGTAAATAATAAGCCAAAATATTTTGTGGAAACCAAAGTACCTGTAACAACTATTCCATTTGTAAAAAGTCATGAATTCAATTATTCGAAACTTTTACCAGCAAGCTGGAGAGGTTATACATGGGTACTTTATATACTTATTGTAATATTTATTATTACAGCCGTTTCCAACGGCGCCAATATTACTGATGGATTAGATGGATTAGCGACAGGAACATCAGCATTGATCGGTGTATGTCTTGGAATTTTTGCTTATGCAAGTGGAAATCTCTTCCTGGCTGATTATCTCAACATCATGTACATCCCTGATCTTGGTGAGTTATCAATTTTTATTGCGGCAATGATCGGGGCATGTATCGGTTTTCTTTGGTATAATTCTTACCCCGCACAGGTGTTCATGGGTGATACAGGAAGTTTAACGCTGGGAGGAATTATCGCTTCAATTGCAATTATTGTTCATAAAGAATTATTGATACCAATTTTTTGTGGAGTGTTTTTCGTGGAGTTATTAAGTGTAATGATACAGGTTACTTATTTCAAATACACAAAAAGAAAGTTTGGAGTTGGAAAAAGAATTTTTCTCATGAGTCCCTTGCATCATCATTACCAGAAGCAAGGTTATCATGAAGCAAAGATCGCTACGAGATTTTGGATCGTAACTGTGCTTGGCGTGTTATTAAGTATTGCAACATTGAAAATGAGATAAAAATCGTGAAACGTGAGACGTGAGTAGTGAAAGGGTTTCTAAATAAAGAAAAGGTTTACTCACGAATGATGATTCACGATTGACGAACGAATTATTGAAAAACCGCCCCTGTTTGTTTGAAACCCTAAGAAACTAATACCGAAAGTCCTAACCAGATTGTGGTGCAGAAAAAAGAAGACTAATGCTTATGAAGAACCAAAGTTCCGTACAATGAAAAGCCAGAAAGTTTGGCGTTGATTCAAAAGGCCAAATGCTTAATTAATGCAGATGATTTAAGAAACAAAAGCCTGGCCTCCTTCTCCTTCAGGAGAAGGATAAGAGGATGAGGTTAACAATGAACAAGAAACTTGTCATACTCGGCGGAGGTGAGAGTGGTGTCGGCGCTGCGCTGCTGGCAAAACAAAAAGGGTATGACGTGTTTCTGACAGACGAAAGTTCTTTGAAAGAGATCTATCGCAACGAGTTGCTGGATGCTGGAATTGAATTTGAAGAAAGCAGGCACACCGATGAAAAGATTTTAAATGCTGATGAAGTGGTGAAAAGCCCGGGCATACCCGAAAAAAATGAAATGGTGAAAAAGATAAGAGCAAAAGGAATTGAGATCATCAGTGAAATAGAATTGGCTTATCGCTTCAAAGGAAACAGTAAGATCATTGGCATCACCGGCAGCAATGGAAAAACGACGACAACTGCATTGACATATCATATCTGCAAAACAGCAGAAGTTGATTGTGCAATGGTTGGTAACATCGGTTTTTCGTTTGCAAGACAAGTTGCAACAGATCCCAAACCACTGTATGTGATAGAGATCAGCAGTTTTCAGTTGGACGATATCAAAACATTCAGACCGGATGTGGCGATACTCACCAACATTACTGAAGATCATCTTGATCGCTATGAATACAAGTTTGAGAATTATATACGGAGCAAGTTCCGTATCGCTATGAATCAGACGACTAATGATCATTTCATTTATTGCCTGGATGATGAAGTAACTATGAAATATCTAAACAAATTCCATATTCAATCAAAACAACTGCCAATTAGCATGAAAAAAGAACCACTGAATGGAGCATTTATCAAAGACGGGGACATGTATGTAAGAACAGGAAACGATTACGTAAGCATGAGTGTCTATGATTTTGCATTAAAAGGAATACATAACCAATATAACACGATGGCCGCATGTGTAGCAGCGTCAACGCTGGAACTGAGAAAGGAAAAGATAAGAGAAGCTGTTACCACTTTTCAAAGTCTGGAACATAGAATGGAACCGGTGGCAACCATTCGTGGTGTTGAGTTCATTAACGATAGCAAAGCAACAAATGTAAATAGTACATGGTATGCATTGGAAAGTATGAACAAGCC
>DASYQG010000703.1:0-13088 GCA_036005825.1 Chitinophagaceae bacterium
AATCATTATACAAAAGGAAAGTTTATTGCAGATAAAGTTTATAGTCCTACCGCTGTTTCAAAGCAATGCGGTGCAGCAATATTATTAAGAAGACTTACAGAGACACAAGCCGCCCCTGTTGAAAATGTTGATAGGAAAACATTGATACTGCAATTAGGAGAAACTATAACGTTTGCTCCAACACGAGTTGTTGAAAAAGCAAGAGAGCTGCAAAAGTTGATGAATCTTGCCGGAGCCCATTTATTGGAAGATGGAAAAGCGGGAAATAATACTTCAGATGCCTACGAAAGGTTTACAGGTAAATTCTTGCCGGGAGATCCTCGCAGGGTATAGATCATCCCATGTTGTGAAATACTTTCTGCACATCATCATCCTGTTCTAATTTCTCGATCAGCTTACTTACGTCTGCTGCCTGCTCATCATTTACCGGAACAGTAACGTTAGGTATCCATTCAAGTTCAGCACTGATAGGACTAATGCCTTTTTCTTCCAATGCCTTTTGCATATTACCAAAATCAGTAAAACCACAACGTACAACTAAAACCGTCTCGCCATTCTCGCCGGTTCCTTCACCCAATTCTTCCAAACCAAAATCAATTAATTCCAATTCGAGATCTTCTGAATTTAGACCTTCAGGTTTCAATTTAAACACACCCATCTTTTTAAACTGGAAACTTACACTTCCACTATTTCCAAGTGTACCACCACCTTTTGTAAAATATGATTTAACATTCGCTACTGTACGTACATGATTATCTGTTGCTGTTTCCACTAATAACGCAACGCCATGCGGTGCATAACCTTCATAGAGTATTTCATCATAGTTTATCAACTCTTTACCCTGGGCTCTTTTAATTGCAGCTTCCACACGATCCTTTGGCATACCCACACTTCGTGCATTTTGAAAACAACGACGCAATGCTGCATTGGTGGCAGGGTCAGGGCCGCCTGCTTTTACAGCGATCACGATCTCTTTGCCAATACGTGTAAACTGTTTTGCCATCCTGTCCCAGCGGGCAAACATGCTGGCCTTTCTTACTTCAAATATTCTTCCCATGAACTGAGTTTATCTTTTTTAGTTGCGAGGCGAAGCCGAAGCAATCTCCCCGATGTTTTATTATGTTATCAGCTTTTGTACTATTATTAAGCTTCTGTTGCGTCGCACTCTTGTACTCCAACAATTCTATTTAACTTCTGCTTTGGGCGGCAAAATTAAGGCAATGAGACAAAAAAAACCGTCTCACCTAAGTAGAGACGGTTTTATAATTATAAAATTCAATTATTTGTTTTCAAAATTCGATGCTTTGGGGAACATATCATGGGGGCCTTTGTATTTACTACGGCTTCTGCTATATGAAAAATAAATAACTAAACCGATAAGCATCCATGCAAAAGCGGTCAGCTGTGTTACTTTATCAAGTGAAATGATCATAGCGCCACATACTAGTACTCCTAATGAAGAAACCACTGGAACCAATGGAACTCTAAATGGTCTCGGCACACCCGGTTGCTTTATTCTCATTATCCATACACCGATACAAACCAATACAAATGCAAATAGTGTTCCGATACTGGTAAGATCACCTGTTATGTCTCCAGGTAATAAAGTAGCCAAACCACCAACAAACAGGAACAATATCCAGTTTGATTTAAATGGCGTTCTGAATTTTTTATGAAGATCAGAGAATGCTGGTGGTAAAAGTCCATCATGAGACATAGAATAAAATACCCGGCTCTGACCCAATAACATTACAAGAATAACAGAAGAGAATCCAGCAAGGATCGCTACTGTTACAGCCGTGGCAAGCCAGTTATAACCTGGCATGTGATGCTGGATCGCATAGGCAACTGAAGCTTCTTTTCCGGCAACCATAAATTCTGTGAATGGAGCTACGCCAGTAAGCACATAAGAGAAAAGTATATAAAGGATGGTACATACAACTAAAGAACCTAAAATACCAATCGGCATATCCCGTTTTGGATTTTTTGCTTCCTGTGCTGCAGTTGATACCGCATCAAAACCAATGAATGCAAAGAATACAATGGCTGCACCTCGCAGCACTCCGGCAAATCCGTGATTAAATGTTGGTTCATAACTGTACCTGGATCCATCAGCCAGGTCAACAGCAGGCTGGGTCGCAGGTATCATATAAGGAGTATGATTCGCAGGGTCTATAAATTGCCATCCAATCGCAATAAAAATAAGTACGATAGCAACTTTAATAAATACGATAATTGCATTTACCCATGCTGATTGTTGAGTACCCCTGATCAATAACAAGGTTAATATTAAAACAATTAAAAGTGCAGGTGCATTAAATATACCATGATGAAGCACTCCGTCAGAAAGGATAGCTTTTTGGAATGGCGAATGGGTCCATTCATAAGGAATAGCCCCTCCTAATAGCCGGTTAAAATATTCGCTCCATGCAATTGAAACTGTTGCAGCGCCTAATGCATATTCAAGGATCAAGGCCCAACCTATTATCCATGCTACTATTTCACCCATTGTTGTATAAGCATACGTATATGCACTACCTGCAATAGGGATCATTGATGCAAACTCTGCATAACAAAGACCTGCAAAAGCACAACCTACAGCCGCAACAATAAATGATAAAGTAACGGCTGCTCCGGCATGTCCGCCGGCCGCTGCTGCGGTTCTTACAAATAAACCAGCGCCAATGATGGCGCCAATTCCTAATGCTACAAGACTCCAGGCAGATAAAGTTCTTTTCAATCCTTTATCTGTATCTGCTGCCTGTTCCAATAAATGTTCCATTGATTTTTTACGGAATAAACTCATACAGTCGTTGATTGTGGTTTAGAAAAAAGTTATTAAGCTCGTAAAATAAAGAATTAATCGAAAACACCATGCATTTCTTTTTTCGGTATGGAGATTTCAGGGATTAATAGTCCGGGAATCGGTTTTTTTCCCGATTTTCGGCAATCGTAATAAACCTGCTGAAAATATGAAAGGTAAAAGGCTCACCGTTTTTATTTTGATTGCGATGGTACTAGGGGTGTTAGTGGGTTATTTAATGAATCAATACGGGACGGGAAGTGGCATTACTTACTCTCCGAATAAAGATTACATCGGAGCTGATACAATTACTCTGAATATTTCGGGGGAAAAGATCGATCAGAGAATTTTTGTAGTAAAGGATTCCAGTATCTATAAAAAGGTTAAGGATAGTGTTGGATCATCAGCTTGGATGGTAGTAACAAATACTTCAAAAAAATATACTTCTTCAATTTTAACTCAGAACGGCAAACGACTGAAAACAATTTCTGGTTCCCCAAAACATGGGACAGCATTTATCAGTTCAATTCAAAACTTTGCGGATAATATTAAGCTGCTTACTACTATGTTTTTGCGGCTGGTGCAAATGATCATTGCTCCGCTGGTTTTTTGTACATTGGTTGTTGGCATTGCAAAGCTTGGCGATTTGAAAACCGTTGGCAGAGTAGGTGGCAAAGCTTTACTTTGGTTTGTCTCTGCATCCTTGATCAGCCTGCTTCTTGGTTTATTGCTTGTAAACTTTTTTCATCCAGGAACTGTAATTGATCTGAGTAATGCTGACACAGCAGGTGCAAAAGATCTTGTAAGCAAAACGCAGGAATTTTCTTTGGGAAAATTTGTCGAACATGTTTTTCCAAAAAGTGTTTTTGAAGCCATGGCTAATAACGAAATACTTCAGCTTGTTGTGTTCAGTATTTTCTTTGGCGTTGCAGCTACATCTTTGGGCGATTATTCCAAACCGGTGATCCATGCACTCGATATTGCCTCGCACATTATATTAAAAATAGTTGGGTATGTAATGAATTTTGCGCCACTTGGTGTTTTCGGTGCCATTGCAGCAGTTATTGCAGTAAAAGGTTTGCAGGTATTCAATTTTTATGCACTGTACTTTTTATATTTTATCATAGGCATAGCTTTGCTTTGGATAATTTTAGTTAGTGTAGGCTATCTCATTTTACGAAACAGGATGCCGCAATTATTCAAAAGAATTTCTCAACCATTATTGATCGCATTCAGTACAACGAGCAGTGAAGCGGTTTTTCCAAAATTAACTGAGGAGTTAGAACGATTTGGTTGCAAGGATAAGATCGTTTCATTTGTATTGCCGCTTGGATATAGTTTTAATCTTGATGGCAGCATGATGTACATGACATTTGCCAGCCTTACTATTGCACAAGCTTATGGGGTTCATATTGATTTAGGGACCCAGCTTGTTATGCTTCTGGTATTAATGCTAACAAGTAAGGGTGTTGCCGGCGTACCAAGAGCATCATTAATAGTTGTGATTGCTACCTGTGCCATGTTTAAGATCCCGCCGGAAGGAATTGCGTTGATATTACCGATCGATCATTTTTGCGATATGTTTCGTACGGCTACTAATGTTGTTGGGAATAGTATTGCAACTGCGGTTGTGAGTAAATGGGAAGGAGCATTAAGCAGTCCTCACGAGGATTCGTAAAAAAATAATTAATAGGTTTTACAGAAAAAATAAATTATGGGCGACGACAAAGGATTTATTCAGAAGTTCATCGAATGGATTATTGAGTATGGAGGCTTATATGTCTTATTACTGGTGGTGTTTGCGGAAACTGGTTTATTCATAGGTTTCTTTTTCCCCGGTGATTCATTGTTGTTTGCTGCCGGTATTTATGCAGATGACCTTGCTAAGGAATTTTTTAATGTGCACTGGAGTGTAATAATGATAATGGTAATGATCGCCTCTGTATTAGGAAACATTGCAGGTTATTGGTTTGGGTATAAAACAGGGCCACTGCTTTATGAAAGAAAGGAAACATGGCTCTTTAAAAGGAAACATCTTGTTCGTGCAAGGAAATTCTATGATAAATATGGTAAGCCTACAATTTTTCTGGCCAAATTTCTTCCGTTTATAAGAACGTTTGCTCCAATAGTTGCCGGGATGGTGAAAATGGAAAAACATGTTTTCATGTTTTATAATATTGCAGGCAGTGTTTGTTGGGTAGCATCAATGATGTTAGGGGGCCATTTTCTTGAAAGCTGGGTACAAAAAAAATATGATTTTAGTTTAAAGGACCATATTGAAGGGATCACGATTGCAATAATATTGGTGACAACTCTGCCTGTTCTCTATAAAATATTTTTTGGTAAAAAAGCGGATGATGATTCAGATATCGAATCATCGAATTCTTAACAATGGAAAAAAAACAATTCGGCATATTTTCTCTCCCGGTAATTGTTGCTGCACTTGGTTATTTTGTTGACATCTATGATCTGTTACTTTTTACAATAGTTCGTGTGCCAAGCCTTCAGGGCTTGCATGTAGACATGACCAATAAGGTCATGGTGATAGCAGCAAGTACAAAGGTTATTAACTGGCAAATGTGGGGAATGCTGATCGGGGGAATAATCTGGGGAGTTATGGGTGATAAAAAAGGAAGACTGAGTGTTCTGTTTGGCTCGATCATTCTTTACTCGGTCGCAAATTTTTTAACAGGTTTTGTTGATACTGTTCAGCACTATGCATGGGCGAGATTTGTTGCAGGTGTTGGTTTAGCAGGAGAATTAGGTGCAGGTATTACACTGGTTAGTGAATTATTACCAAAAGCAAAACGTGGTGTAGGTACGTCTATGGTTGCCGGCATAGGATTATTTGGTGCAGTAGCGGCTTATTTCACTTTTAAGATCTCAGGAGATTGGAGATTGTGTTATAAGATTGGCGCAGGGCTCGGTATCTTATTATTGTTTTTAAGAATTTCAGTTGCTGAAAGTGGAATGTTTAAGCATGTGCAGCAAAAAGCAAGTATTGTTCGTGGAAATTTTTTTATGTTTTTCCAGGATGCAAAACGTTTCAGAAAATATATCCTTGCAATTTTAATAGGGTTACCAACATGGTTTGTAATTGGAGTATTGGTAAACCTAAGTAACCAGTTTGCACATGATTTTTATGGTGTTAATAAAATTGAATCGGGCCGGGCTATTATGTATGCATATGCTGCAATAGCTGTCGGCGATATATTGGTGGGTTTGGTCAGTCAATATTTCAAAAGCAGGAAAAAAGCGCTATACCTGTTTTACTTTTTTACAATAATTTCCGGTATTTATTTTTTTAGCGGAGCTATACAAAATGATACATCAATGTACATTGCTTGTGCAGCACTTGGGTTTAGTACAGGATTCTGGGCGATCTTTGTAACAATGGGTGCAGAACAATTTGGGACAAACCTAAGAGCCACTGCAGCCACCACAATTCCCAATATGGTCCGGGGATCATTGCCCTTAATTAATTTAATGTTTGTAAACTGGTTTCAGAATATTAATAAATGGTCATTTGTTTTTAGTGCGATCGTTACCGGGGTCATCGTTATGGTTATCACTCTTATCGCAGCTTATTTTACTGAAGAAACTTTTCATAAGGATCTGAATTATGTAGAGCCTGAAGAATTGATGCCATAAAACAACGATTAATAATTATTAGTTCCAGCACATGAAATTTCTGATAATAAGATTTTCTTCCATTGGTGATATAGTGCTTACAACACCTGTCGTTCGTTGTTTAAAAAAACAATTACCGGACTCCGAAGTTCATTTTCTTACAAAACAACCTTTCGGAACCATTGTTGAAAATAATCTCTACATCGATAAAGTTCATTTGCTTGCTCATAGCTGGGAAACAGTCGTGCATGAATTAAAGCAGGAGAACTATGATTACATCATCGATCTGCATCACAACCTACGAACATTACGATTAAAAAAAGATCTCGGGATAAAATCTTTTCCATTCAATAAATTAAATATTCAGAAATGGATTTATACAAATTTGAAATGGAACCTTATGCCCGATCTTCATATTGTAGATCGTTATATGAAAACTGTTGAATCCTTTGGCATAAAGAATGATGGAGAAGGTCTTGATTATTTTATCCCGGAAAAAGATGAGGTAAAGCAAAAAGATCTTCCAGCATCACATCACCTGGGTTATATTGGTTTGGTGATAGGTGCAGCACATAATACAAAAAAATTGCCGGTTGAAAAATTAAAGGAGCTGTGTAGCAAAATTGATCATCCGATAATTTTATTAGGCGGAAAAGAAGACAATGAAAATGCAAAACAGATCGTATCAGTTGATCCTGTTAAAATTTACAACGCCTGTGGCAAATTCAATTTGAATGAAAGTGCTGACCTTGTAAAAAAATCAAAACTTATTATTACTCACGATACGGGCCTGATGCATATAGCTGCTGCCTTTAAGAAAAAAATTATTTCAGTATGGGGAAATACGGTTCCAGAATTTGGAATGTATCCTTATTATGGAAATTCCCTGGCCCAAAACTTTCAATTTGAAATAAATGGACTTCGTTGCCGGCCCTGTAGTAAAATAGGTTATGCTAAATGTCCCCGGGGACATTTCAAATGTATGAATCAAATAAAAACGGATGCAATAGTTGCATCCGTTAAACAAATGTTGTGATCTTTAAAGTTATTTTCCCCAGGTTATTATTGTAACTATTGCAATGGCAAGAAAAATAAAACTAATAATAATAGCTCCCTGAACATCGGGTTTGTGCAAATAAGTGTTGAGTTTTTTCATACGCAAATTTTTTAAATTAAATAATGGAAGGGTGCGGTACTGATAAACTCTGGAATTATATAGGGAGGGGATTTGACGCAAATGTAGAACCGCTTATTTGATTTTGCAAGACTATCTGGTAAATTTTTTAAACAACCAATTCGCTTAGCTCCAACCATCGCATTTCTTTTTTATCGAGCAATTCGGCTATTTCACCAATACGATTTGATAATTTTTGCAATTCTTCAAACGATTCACGACCACTGTTTAAACGTAGATCTACTAACTCTTTTTCTTTTATCAACTCAGCAATTTCTTTTTCCAGGATCTCAAATTCTCTTTTTTCTTTAAATGTCAACTGGCGTTTCTTGTCTGTGGTCAACGATCCACGGTTAACAATCGAGTGTTTCTGGTCATTCACTTTTTCTGGCGACTGTTGACCATTTACTATCGACTCCCTGTATTGCGAATAATTTCCCGGAAAATCTTTAACAATGCCATCTCCTTCAAAAACGAAAAGATGGTCTACCAGCCGATCCATAAAATAACGATCATGGGAAACTAAAACAACGCAGCCCTGGAACTCTGCCAAGAAATTTTCAAGTACCCCTAATGTTTGGAGATCCAGATCGTTGGTCGGCTCATCAAGAATTAAAAAATTTGGATTGCGGAATAAAATAGTGAGCAATTGCAATCTTTTCTTTTCACCACCACTTAACATAGATAAATAAGTGTATTGTTTATCGGGTGGGAAAAGGAATAGTTCAAGAAACTGTGCGGCGCTTAATGAGCCACCTTTCGCAAGAGGAAAATTTTCGGCTATTGATTTTACATATTCGATCACTCTTACGTCTTCTTTTATCTGCAAACCTTGTTGAGAATAATTTCCAAAAATTACGGTATCGCCAATATTTACTTTTCCGCTGTCTGGTTTTTCCAGACCTTGCAGAATATTTAAGAAAGTTGTTTTACCTGTTCCGTTTTTGCCAACAATACCAATGCGATCGCCTTTTTTAAAGGTGTAATCAAACCCTTTTAATATTATTCTGTCATCATAATTCTTATAAACTTTTTTCAACTCCGCGATTTTTCCTCCAAGCCTGTTCATTTTCATTTCTAATTGCAGCTGTTCATCAACGATCTGTTGCTTTGCTTTTTTCTCTACTTCATAAAAATTATCCTGGCGGCTTTTACTTTTGGTTGTTCTTGCCCTAGGTTGCTTACGCATCCATTCTAATTCTTTGCGATAAGTATTTCTCGCTTTTTCAATACTCGCAGTATCGCTTTCTAATCGTGCAGCTTTTTTCTCTAAATAATTTGCATAATCACCTTTATAAACATAAAGCTTGTCGTCGTCCACCGGTCCTGCGGACATTTCCCATATCTCATCGCAAACAGCATCAAGAAAATATCGATCGTGTGTTACAAGAAGCAGTGTGGTGTTTTGACTGCTCAAATAATTCTCCAACCATTCCACCATCTCTACATCAAGATGGTTGGTGGGCTCATCCATTACTAATAAAACATGTTTATGCTCAAAGCCAATATCAATTAATGTTTTTGCAAGCGCCACTCTTTTGCGTTGTCCGCCGCTAAGCGTGGAAATATTTTGTTGTAAATGATGAATATTTAATTTACCCAACACCTGTTTCACTTTCGTTTCAAAATTCCAGGCGCCAAGCTCATCCATTTTTATTATAGCAGCATTCAGTTTTTCTTCGCTTCCTTCGTCATCGGCAGCTTCGTATTTCTTTATTGCATTTATGATCGGGTGATCGTGAAAGAAAATATTATTTAGCACCGTTTCATTTTCAGTGAAAATGGGATCTTGTTCAAATAACACCACGTCCACATCTTTGTTGATCCAAACCTTTCCTTTATCAGCCGTTTCCTGGCTCGCAAGTATTTTTAATAAAGTTGTTTTGCCAGATCCATTTCTTGCCACCAATGCAATTTTATCTCCTTCTTCAATATGAAAAGAGATGTTTGAGAATAGTGGCTTGATCCCATAACTTTTTGTCAACCCTTCAACAGAAATATAATGCATAATGCAAAGATAAATTTGAATTTGCCATTAAATAAAAAAGGCGAACAGGATGTTCGCCTGTAAAATAAAGTTTAAGACCCTATAAAGTTTTCAGCACATCATTCATGCTTCTTACAGCATCAGCGCTTTTATTAAATGCAGCTTGTTCTTCAGCATTCAAACCAAAGTCAAGAATTTTTTCCCAGCCATTTTTTCCAATCACTACAGGCACACCAAGACAAATATCTTTTTGTCCATATTCACCATCTAATGCTACGCAGCAGGTAAATAATTTTTTCTCATCACGGACAATTGCTTCAACCATTGCAGCCCCAGCAGCACCGGGGGCATACCATGCAGATGTTCCGATCAGTTTTGTAAGTGTAGCGCCACCAACCATTGTATCATTTATAATTTGTGTTTGTTTTTCTGCTGATAAGAATTTTGTAACTGGTACACTGTTCCATGTTGCCAAACGAATTAATGGGATCATCGTGGTATCACCATGACCACCCACAACCACTGCATTCAAGTCAGCAGGACTGCAGCCAAGATGTTGGCTTAGTTGATATCTGAAACGGCTGCTATCTAATGCACCGCCCATTCCTATAATTCTATTTTTCGGTAAACCTGTTGATGTCAATGCGAGATAAGTCATTGTATCCATTGGGTTGCTGATAACAATGATGATCGCATTTGGCGAATGCTTCAAAATATTTTCACAAACCCCTTTTACTATTCCGGCATTTACACCGATCAATTCTTCACGTGTCATTCCGGGCTTGCGTGGTAATCCTGATGTTATTACAACAACATCGCTGCCCGCAGTTTTCGAATAATCATTTGTGCTACCAGTTATCTCAGTATCAAATCCAAGAAGAGCTGCAGTTTGCATCATGTCTTGTGCCTTGCCTTCTGCAATACCTTCTTTTATATCAAGAAGAACTAATTCCTGGCAAAGTTCTTTGCGGGCAATATTATCAGCACAGGTGGCACCTACTGCACCCGCTCCAACAACAGTTACTTTCATTCTAAAAATATTAAGTGGTTGAGAAATTAATTAAGGCTGCAAAGGTAGGGGCGAAGTGTGAATTACTGATTTTAGATTTATTCCTTTTCTTTAAAATATTCAAGCACTTTCGTTAACGGCAGTGCTCCCTGTACTCCATCGATCAGGTCTCCTTTTTTATCATAAAATGCAAGGAAAGGAGTATAACTGATCCTGTAATAAGTAGCGAGTATATGCTGCATATCATATCCAACTGTAATATTAGAGAACCTGTTCAGTTTATAATTATCATAAAAGGTTTTCATTTTATCAACAGGCATAAAAGTTGCCATTACTATTTGAATATGTTTAAAGCTATCGATCTTATCAATTAGCTCTTCCGTTTCTTTTTGACAATGTTCACAATCAGGGCTAAATAGAATAAAGAATAATGGCGTATTCTTTTTGAGTTGCTTATCTGTAAAAATTGTTGAGCTATCTGTCAATAGCAATTTAAGTGGCGGAACTGTAGGAAATCTTTTGTATGGGGGATCAGTTTGCTGAGCAAAAGCAAGTATTGAAACTTGTACAAAAATAAAAAGAGTAATTACAGTTTTCATCCTGCAAAGAAACTTTATTATTCATTAAAATCCCGATTTTCAACCACTACATAACTTTCCATTCACACTTTGCCATAAGGCTATACAACCTTATCTTTGCCGCCTCAAAAAAATAATTGTTCAAATGGCAAATACATCGGACATCAGTCGTGGAATGATCCTGAACCTTGATGGCAGTCTTTACAGCGTAGTGGAATTTGGCGAAAATAAAACTGCCCGTGCCGCCGCAAAAGTGTGGGCTAAATTAAAAGGAGTGGATAATAGCCGAAGCATTGAAAAAACCTGGAACTCAGGAGACAATATCTATCCTGTACGTGTAGAAAGACGGACTTACCAGTTTTTATACAAAGACGACACTGGTTATAATTTCATGGATAGCGAGACCTTTGAACAGATCGCATTACAACCTGAAACCATCGATGCTCCGCAATACCTTAAAGAAGGACAGGAAGTTGGTATTTTGATCAATACCGAAAACGACCAGGTGCTTGGCGCTGAACTCCCTGATAAAATAACTTTACTGATCACTTATTGTGAACCTGGTGTTCGTGGCGATACCGCTACCCGAACTTTAAAACAAGCAACCCTTGAAACTGGTGTTACTGTTGGTGTTCCTCTTTTTGTAAATGAAGGCGAACTTATTCGCGTCAATACAAAAACGGGTGAGTATGTAGATAGAGTAAAATAGTAATTTGGCTTTATAAGGATTTTGCCCAAAATCCACCAGATTTCGGGCTTTTTTATATGATTTTGACCGTAATTTGCCCAAAAACTTGCCAAAATCAAGTGTGTTGCGGATTTGATTTACCTATCTTAGCCGTTCTTTATTTTCACCTCCGAAGAAATTATTCGGACCAAACCAACTTAATTTGAAAAACATGGACTTCAAGCAGATTCAGGAGTTGATCAAAATGGTCAACAAATCAAATATTGGTGAAGTAACTGTGGAATTAAAAGATTTCAGAGTTACTATAAAACAAAAAGAAGACAAGGTTCAACAAATAGTTAGTGCGCCGATGCAAACTGCGACGACGATGCCGAACACTCATCATGTGCCTGCACATACTTCTCCGGGTGGTCCAGCCGTACAGCCAACTACTTCTACTGAAACAACTAAAGAAGCACTGTCTACTGCAAGTAATGTTATCACTGTCAGGAGCCCAATGATCGGCACCTTCTATCGCAAGTCAGGACCTGATAAACCAAACTTTGTTGAAGTAGGAGATGAGATCAACCCGGGTAAAGTGGTTTGTATTATTGAAGCCATGAAATTGTTTAATGAAATAGAAAGCGAAGTGAAAGGAAAGATCGTGAAGATCCTTGTGGAAGATGCCTCGCCTGTTGAATATGATCAGCCTTTATTCCTTGTTGAGCCTGCTTGATCAAGTCAAAAGTCAAAAGTAGAAATTCGAAAGAAGGCTCTCATTTTGTTTTTTTAATTTTTAATTATTACCTGTGTTCAAAAAAGTCCTCATAGCTAATCGCGGTGAAATTGCTTTAAGAGTTATTCGCACCTGTCGCGAAATGGGAATTAAAACCGTTGCCGTTTATTCCACTGCCGATCGTGATAGTCTTCACGTAAAGTTTGCGGATGAAGCAGTTTGTATTGGCAAACCACAAAGCAGCGATTCATATCTCAACATTCCGCATCTGATGTCTGCTGCTGAGATCACAAATGCAGATGCAATACATCCCGGTTATGGTTTTTTAGCAGAGAATGCAAAGTTTGCCCAGATATGTGCTGATCACCAGATAAAATTTATCGGACCAACGCCTGACATGATCAATGCGATGGGAGATAAGATCACGGCAAAAGAAACAATGATAAAAGCAGGTGTGCCCGTTGTACCGGGTGGTGAAGGATTGTTGGAAAGTTTGGATGAAGC
>DASYQG010000704.1:0-8031 GCA_036005825.1 Chitinophagaceae bacterium
GGGCCTTTCCAAAAGATTGAAACAGGCAGGAGATGTTTGGTTAAATAATCCCCGGGTGCCAAGAGAAGCATCTGGTACAAGCGGAATGACAGCAGCCATGAATGGCTCTGTTAATTTTTCAACAGATGATGGATGGATACCGGAATTTATCAATCATGGACATAATGGTTTTGTAATTCCCAAAGCTGATTATGCAAACATGACAGTGCAGGAGCAGGATGAGTATGATCTTGAGAAGTTATATGAGATACTTGAAAAAGAAATCCTTCCTTTATATTATGAGAATTACGACACATGGCGCATGGTAATAAAGAATGGGATGCGGGATGTCCGCTTTCAGTTTGACAGTAACCGCATGGCGCATGAATATTATGAGCTGTTGTATAAAGCAGCTCATTAAGTAAAAAGGAAGTGTAAGAATTCAAAATTTTGAGATCAATTCCCTGATTGATATATTGCCAGAAAAGAAGCTCATCAATTTATTTATTATTCCTTCCACCAATGCGTCAGGGCAAGATGCACCACTTGTAATTAAAATTTTTACCGGTTTTTTATTTGGCAAGAAGCCGGAAGTAAGCAATTCTTCTTTAGTGTGAAAATTATAATGAAGTATTTCTTTTACAGAAAGAATTTTTTCTTCACTGCTGATAAAATAAGTTGGTAGTTTTTCCTCACAAAGCTCTACAAGATGAGAAGTGTTGGATGAGTTGTAGCCGCCAACCACGATTGCAAGATCGGCCTCTGTTTGCAGCATTCCTGAAACTGCTTGTTGATTTTCTAGTGTCGCGTAGCAAAGCGTATCTCTTGTGTCAGCAAATTTCTCGTCAACATTTGTTGCAGTTAATTTATATTTTTCGACCATAACTTGTTTCAAATAATCAGCAATGGCCTGCGTATCGCTTGCGAGCATTGTAGTTTGGTTAACGACTCCAATACGTTCGAGATCCTTGGTTATATCAAAATTTTTAGTGTATTGGCCTTTGAATTCGTCATAAAATTGGTCTGGCGGCTTTTTTCCTTTAATATATTTAGCCAGCTCTATAGTTTGCTGCATATCTTTTACGACAACAGATGGTGCATTTGCTGCCGCATGAGAAAAAGTTGCTCTTGTTTCTTCATGTTTTGGTTTACCATGAATAATGATCGTATAATTCTTTTTGGCGATCTGTTCGCTACGGTTCCATACTTTTTCAACAAAAGGGCAGGTTGTATTATATTTTTCAGTTTCAATTCCGAGATCGTTTAATTTTTTTTCCAGTTCAAGCGTTGTGCCGAACGCAGGAATGATAACAATATCATCCGTAGTTAATTCTTCAAAAGAAATAAGTTGTTTGCCGTAATTATCTTGCATGAATTGAACACCATGACTCTGCAGGTCGGCATTTACCTGCGGATTGTGGATCATTTCGCTCAATAAAAAGATTCTTTTACCAGGATTTTCTTCCACTGTTCTGAAAGAGATCTCGATTGCATTTTCAACGCCATAGCAAAAACCAAAATGACGGGCAAGATAAATTTGCACTGGACCAAGATCAAGAAGGGTAGGAGTAAAATCTTTTTTCATCTTATCCTGTTCCTTCCGCTTCTTTTTTATAGCAGTGATCAAAGGGCTCCGGTAAATAATTGGAACATCGAAACTTTTCATGTATACAAAGATAGTTTTTTGAACCAGAGAGACACAAAGACACAGAGAGTCACTAAGTTTCTGTAGTTTGTTGGTGTGCTCGGTCACCCTGTGGTTTAATTCTCAAAAACCACTTAATTTGCAGTCCCTAAACTTTATTTACATTTTACTTAAATATTTTTTATGAAGCGATTGTTCTTATTCTTTATTGCAACTTCAATTATTTACTTATCACATGCCCAGGATGCTTTAACTGTAAAAGATTATGAGAATGCGGAAAGTAAAATGGGTTATAACACGCAGAAATATGTTGATCGCGGCAATGTTAATCCAACATGGATACCCGGCGATAAATTCTGGTACCGGGTATTGACTCCAACGGGAAGTGAGTTTGTTTTAGTAGATGCTGTAAAAGGGACTCGTTCTGTTGCTTTTGATCATGAAAAATTAGCAGCATCGCTTTCTTCCGCTACAAGTAAGAAATATACAGGCTCAATGCTGCCGTTCCAGGTTATAAATTATTCTGCCGATGGTAAGTCAATAACTTTTCGATCAGATGGCAAGCAATGGAAATACGATCTGCAAAATTTTTCTCTTGTTGCTGACACCACTAAGCTTTTGGAAAATGCTCAACGTTCCGGCGGGTTTGGTCGTGGTAATCGTGGTCTTGAAGTTTTATCACCTGATAGAACTAAAGCTGCTTTTATTAAAGATTATAATCTTTGGGTAAGAGATACAAAAACAAATGAACAAAAACAATTGACAACTGATGGCGTAAAAGATTTCGGTTATGCTACTGACAATGCCGGCTGGACAAACAGCGATGGAGCAATACTTCGCTGGTCACCTGATTCAAAAAAGATCGCCACATTCAAACAAGACCAGCGGAATGTTGGCGATATGTATCTTTCCTCTACCAATGTTGGCCACCCAACCTTAAGATCATGGAAATATCCTTTGCCTGGCGATAAAGAAATTCCAATGATCTCCCGTTGTGTTATTAATGTTGATGATGCAAAAGTAGTCATGTTCAATATTCCGCCCGATCCGCACAGAGCATCTCTTAGTGATGATATTTCAAGCAGTGGAACTTTTGATGATATAGATTGGAATCCTGATGGAACCGAAGTTGCTTTTCTTTCTACATCAAGAGATCATAAACAAGAAAAATTTCGCGTTGCAAATGCCCTGACAGGAGAAGTTCGTGATGTATTTGAAGAAGTGGTGCCTACACAATATGAGTCAGGCTGGGGAGCCATCAACTGGAGATATCTTCCAAAAACAAAAGAGATCATCTGGTTTTCCGAAAGAGATGATTGGGGGCATCTTTATTTATATGATGCAACAACCGGTAAAGTAAAAAATCAGATCACAAAAGGCAATTGGGTTGTAACACGATTAGTGAGAGTTGATGAAAAAAATCGCCTATTATATTTTATGGCAAGCGGTACACAAGCTGAGAATCCTTATTTCAGTCAATTCTATAAAATTGGTTTTGATGGAAAGAATCTGGCGCTGCTTACTCCGGGAGCAGGCACTCATTCAGTTAGTTTTTCGCCTTCAGAAAATTATTTTATTGATACTTATTCAAAACCGGATGTGCCATCAGTTACTGTGTTGCGTGATGTGAATGGAAAACAAATTGCGGAATTAGAGAAAACTGATATATCAAGATTGAAAACTGCTGGATGGAAACCGCCAACACCTTTTTCTGTAAAAGCTGCTGATGGAAAAACTGATGTATACGGCCTTATGTTCACGCCAACTAACCTTGACGTCAATAGAAAATATCCCGTTGTTGATTATATCTATCCCGGCCCGCAGGGTGGAAGTGTTGGTAGCTGGGGCTTTAGTGCTGCAAGAGGTGATCACCAGGCATTGGCTGAATTAGGTTTTGTTGTTGTGCTCATTGAAGGCACAGGCAATCCTAATCGTTCAAAAAGTTTTCATGATAAGTATTGGCCCGATATGAGCACAAACACATTGCCTGACCAGGTTGCAGGTATTCGTCAATTATCACAGCGCTATTCTTATATCGATACTACAAAGGTTGGCATCTGGGGACATTCAGGTGGTGGCTTTGCAACTGCAGCAGCTATGTTCCGTTATCCTGATTTTTTCAAAGTTGGAATTTCTGAGTCCGGCAATCATGATAATCGAAATTATGAAGATGATTGGGGCGAACGCTATATTGGTTTGCTAACAAAGAATCCTGATGGCACTGACAATTATACTGCACAAGCCAATCAGACCTATGCAAAGAACCTGAAAGGGAAGTTAATGCTTGCACATGGTATGATGGATAATAATGTACCGCCTTATAATACGATGTTGGTTGTTGAAGCGCTGACAAAAGCAAATAAGGATTATGACCTCGTCATCTTCCCTAATGCCGGTCATGGTTATGGAACTGATTCACCCTACATGATGCGCCGCCGGTGGGATTATTTTGTAAAAAATTTATTGGGCAAAGAACCACCACCGAATTATCAACTACAAACAAAGACCGATCCGAGGAATGGTGGACAGCTAGCTTTTTGATCCGTCGTTGCGAGGCCACTACATAAAGTTCAATAACTTATTTAGTACATTGGGCCGAAGAAACCTCCAGATATTTAAAGACCAATCCAGAAGATTGGTCCTTTTTATTTTTCTACAATGTGTCACAACTTTTTCATTTAACAAATGGACAACTTCTGACTTGAATGCTGTGACTAAACAATCATTTCAACAAATTCCAATGGCATATAATTTGAATTTCGGTCTAGGAATATTTTTTTAAAATTTAAAATGTTTAACTATGAAAAAGATCATTGTGATGTTAGCTGTATTGTTTGCATTTGGGTTTAAACAGGCAGCAGCTCAAAAGGTAACTTTCTATTACTACCCATCATCAAATGTGTATTACAATGTTTCCACACATGAATATGAGTACTATGATCCCGGAACTACAACCTGGTTAATTGTGCAGAAGTTACCAGCTACAATTACTCTTACAAAAACTCCGAGATACACGGTATATTATACGGGGAAGGATGTGTGGAAGGACAATGAAATGCATAAAAAGAAATACAAAGACAAAAAGGAAGTAGCGAAAACAACTAAAAAGAATAGCAAATCGTAGGCTCGGAAACACGATCTGCATTTTACAAGACCAATCTGTATAGATTGGTCTTTTTTATTTGACTAATTGGCTTATGTATACCAATTCGCTGGACCAGAAGGTAAATAACAGTACCTGGCCCGGCTCAAAAAAATATTCAGCTTACTTTTTTAGGCCAATATTTTTGCACTGAAACTAAATTTTTGTATTACTTCGAGGCCTTGATCCACTTCAGACCATTGAGTGCCTGGGCCCTGCCTTCACATGAATCTTCAATTAATGCAAGAATCAAACTATCTCCGTTCAGGTTGATCTTATACTTTCCTGTCGCATCGGGGCAGCTGTATTGGCCGGTACTATAATCGGTTATGGCAATTATATCGCCAGTTATCTTACAGGCAGATCGAACCAATACTTCTCCGTTGCTTAATGTAACAAAACTGGAATCAGATTGAATATGAAGTGTAAGTGTGTCGTTGAACGGCTCAGCTAAATAGGCTTTCCAATTTTTGTTATTGATAGATTGAGCCTGGAGATGAAATACGGCTGATGTTAAGAAAAATAAACCGGTGATTAAAATGATCTTTTTCATAAGTAAATATTTTTAGAGATAAAAATTTTAAAAAAATACTAAACGACCTTTCCGGTGTGAAGATGGATATTGCAAAGCTAAGTAATTAAACATTCGTACAAGAGTGCCCTACGTTTTGCTCAGGGTCAATTGTGCAACGGAAGCTTAATAGTTTGGTCCGTCTCAAAAATTACTTTTTTGTTTGTCAGAGTCTTTGCAAGAGCTCTGAATAACTCAAACGGGTATCAATTCAGGTTTTTAATACTTCTTTCCTGTACCTCTTCTGATGTCAAGCCGAACATGGGTGGTGTTTTTATTTTCAGCAGGTTTGCATATATATAGAGTTCGGCACGATGATGAATTTCATGCTCTACCATTGCACGAAGCCATTTCCATACAGCTATTTCTGTATTTCCCGGTGTGGTACATTTTCGTTTCAAATCCTCATCGTTTAGGTTGCTAAAGATCTCGAGTGATTCCTGATGCCTGTCATCAAAATACTTCAGGACATTTTCGTAACCATCAGCCAATTCTTTTCCGCAACCCCGGTAGGCACTTTTTCTTCCTGCGATATTTTCTGCAAACATATAGCGTTCGATTGCGGCAATATGTCTTATCTGGTCAGCAATAGTGAACTTATCTTGCATATATGCAAAGTTGAAATGTTCAGGTGGAATCACTTTTATCAGCCTGTTGGTTCTTTCTCTTATCCTTTTATAATAGTCGAGAAAAGATTTGACGGATGTTATTTCCATATCACTTGTTTACGAATATAAAATCAACTGCGTGCAACGAAACAAGGCTACTGTTTTTTGATTTTCTTTACTCTTAACTATTACATCCCAAACCTGCGTTGTTTGTCCTCCATGTTGTAAAGTTGCTTCTGCTATTATAAAACCAGTTCGGGTTGCGCCTAAAAAATTTGATTTTATTTCGATCGTTGTAAAAGATTTTGCCAGCGGTGGTAAATTATAAAGACAAGCATAACCAGCTATAGTATCTGCTAAACTGATTACACTGCCTGCGTGCAAATATCCATTTGGAGCAAAAAGCGATTGCTTAATCTCCATTTGTGCAGTAGCTAAATTTGTTGAGACGTTCAAAACTTGAATGCCAAGAAGTCCCGGAAAGCAATCTGCTCCAAACTTTGAAAAATCGGTTTGTTTATAGTTCATTATTTGTCAGTAAGGCAAGGACTTTTATTCGACTGCCATAACTGAAGTTAAAGCTAGTTCTTGCTAATTATGCCTTTTTGCAGTGAAGCTGCCTTCAGTTATTACAATTGATTCATCATAAGTTCTTTCATAAAGATAGTTACAATTGAAAGTTCCTTTTATCAATTTATCATCTATATAGGTAATTGTCACCTTAAAATTTCCATATGGTTTTCCCGGAGCATTATCAATTGCATAATCTTTCTCAGTTATCTGCCCCATATTCATAAAATAATCTGCGATAACCGGGTAGTATCCACTTCCATTTACAGTTTCATACACACCAGGATTAATACTACCATCAACCTGGATAGCAATTCCAAATACAATACTTTGGTCGGCAGATTGTGCCATAAGCATAAAATCTGTTTTGGATGGTACTGTAGAATTTGGTCTAATAGAGCAGTAATAAGGTAATAACGTGTCACTTACTCCATCTTTTTTGAATATCATTTCATATTTAGTAATCGCTGGTGGGGGCGTATTATCCTTCTTGCAAGCCTGGAAAAAAAGAAAGGGTGAGAGTAATAGTAAATTTAAAATTTGTCTCATAGGAAAATACTTAAGGCAAACAAAAATAAAAGCTAATATTTCAATTTGCAACTGTTGACATAAATTAAGCGGGTTTAGCAAATACTTAAACTTAGCGTTTATGCTTTATTTTTTCTCAAATTGCTTTAATATGATCATCGTACAATTTGAAGTGGAATTTTGTCGCAAATGAATAAAAGATTGGTATTCCGGATCGTTATAAAATTTATACGCAGCTTCCTCCGAAGGAAACTCAACTATCGCATTCATTGTTTTAGGTTTCCCTTCCAATGCTTTAGCTTCTGTGTCCATGGCTAATAATTTTGCACCATGTTTTACAAGCAACGGTGCTACCCGTGGGGGATATTCCTTGAATGTTTCAAAGTCATGAATATCGTATGCATTTACCACATATACTGCCATAAAAATATTTTTTAAATAATTAAATTGCTCTTTAGGCGGTACTCAGAAGATAGGCTCATCAACAACAAAGTTACTTAAACATTTAGCAAGGCTAGCTGGTGGATTCAACAGTTGCAATTAGAAGTTTTTCTATTATAAAATTATTTTGCTCCTGACTTTATAAGAATTTTTTCAATCTCAGCATGTCCTTTTTTCTTTGCCCATGCAAGGGGCGTGGCCCATGAAGCACCAGCCTTATTAATATCCGCACCTTTCCCCAATAAATAATTAACCATTTCAATTTGTCTCCATCTTGCAGCCATTCCCAAAGGGGTTGACCGATATTCTTCTTCTACGGGATCTATATCTGCTCCATGCTTAATAAGCAATTCTGCTTTTTGAATATCTCCCTTTTGTGCCATGTCGTGCAATATTGTAACATGATGCCAGCTCATTGTATTTGGGTTCATTCCATTTTCTATCATATAAGTGGCGGCATCCAATCTTTCAAAATAATAGAACTGTGCCCATTTTAAAACTGTTGGAACTTTTGCTCCATAGCTCATTAAAAGATCGATCATCTTTC
>DASYQG010000705.1:0-17316 GCA_036005825.1 Chitinophagaceae bacterium
GAAAGGGCAGTTAAAAATGGACAACGCATCGGCTAATATACCAGAGATCGTTTCTTACACAACTTATTATCATTCTCCTGTAGGCTTGCTCAAAATTTCAGGAACGGAAAATTATATAAGCGAAGTTTCTTTTTTTGATAAAGTCCAAAAAACAGAAGGCAGGAAAAAAAACCTTCCCCCATTAATAATACAGTGTCTTGAACAATTGATACAGTATTTCCAGGGCGAAAGAAGAGTTTTTGAATTACCGATCCATCAACCAGGTACGCCATTTCAACAAGAAGTTTGGAATGAGCTAATGACAATTCCATATGGAAAAACGATCAGTTATCTTGAATTAGCAAGAAAGACCGGTGATTCAAAGGCTACAAGAGCTGTCGCAAATGCAAACGGAAAAAATAATGTAGCCATCATAGTTCCCTGTCATCGTGTTATTGGCTCTAACCGCGAATTGGTTGGTTATGGTGGAGGTTTATGGAGAAAAAAATGGTTGCTTGAACTTGAAGCAAAAGTGGCGCATGGAGTGCAGACGCTATTTTGAGTTTGTAGTTTAAAGTTTTTAGTCTATAATTTTTCAAATTAAAAATTCTTAACTACAAACCACAAACTATACACTTTAGACTATCCCCTGCTCATATCATTGCTTGTAAATCCAAGAGGTAACAACTGACTGGCCTTTTCGAATACAAATATTTTTCCTTCTAGACCCGCAAGAATTAATCGGATTGGTTTTTTTACACGTATCTCATATTCCTGCAATGACTGCCTGCACATACCACATGGAGCAATTGGTTGATTGCTGTTACCATTTCCGCTATGATAACTGATGGCCATTGTTTCAATTGCAATTTCCGGATATAAAGTAGCAGCAGAGGCAAGCAAAACTCTTTCAGCACACAAGCCAACCGGGTAAGATGCATTTTCCTGGTTAGTCCCTGCGACAATTTCTCCATTTACCAGCTTTGCAGCTGCGCCGACATAAAAATTTGAGTATGGTGCATACGCTTGCTTTGTTACTTCACGGGCCTCATTCAGCAGCCATGCATCTTCTTTAGTTAATTCATTGATATCATCAAAAACTTTATAACTGATCTCAATTTTATTTTCCTTCATGTCGATAAGTTAATCCTTTTTCCCAAGACAACAAATCCCGCCAGCGGCGGGATCGTTGAAATTATTTTACGAATCTGAACAGCCTGTTCCATCTCGGCCCTTTATCCCAACTGAACCAGATAAGCCATGCTTTACCAACGATCCTGTCTTCAGGAACAAAGCCCCAGAAACGGCTATCCTGGGAATTATGCCTGTTATCTCCCATCATCCAGTAATAATTCATTTTAAAAGTATAGCTGGTCACTTCTTTTCCATTTAAAAAGAATTTGCCATCCTTCATGTAAAAATCATTGTGCTCATATACACGAATGGCTCTTTCATACAAAGTATAATTTTCAGCTGTTAAAGTCAATGACGCTCCTTTCTTCGGAATCCATAACCCATCACCTCCATAATTATCCACTGACCATTTGTGTAACGTATCATAAGGGAAAATCATTAATGGATGTGGTTCTTCATCAAGATCGGGGTTTATGCTTTTTATTAATGAAGATTTTTCCAATATGCTTTTCTCGGCAGTTGTTAAATTAATAACATATCTGTACCTGTTTTGAGGATCATCCTGATAAAAATCTCCATCATTTAGTTTAATACCTATATCTTCCAAACCGGCTTCGTCAAGACTAACATTTTCTTTTACTTCAACAATATACTTTAAAGGTGAATTTGGTGGAGCGTCCTGCTTTATCCCATTTACATAAACATCACTTTTTACAACTTTAATAGTATCGCCTGCAATTGCAATACAACGTTTGATATAATTATCTGTTTTATCAGCAGGATGAACTACAATAGGAAATTTTTGGGGGTTACCTAGAATTTCTCCGGGATTTGCTTGCATCGATCTTCCCCCGGCAACATAATAAGTTGGCTGACCCGCCTGGTCTTTACGTTTGATCTCATAATACGGAACAGCGGATTCAAAACCATCTGCATGTATCACAGTATCACCTGCAGGAAAATTAAACACTACGGCATCTCCTCTTTTCACAGGTCTTTGCCACCAGCGTATATAAGGCAATTTGATCGCCTGGCTATAAGATTTACTTCCTATGCCGGGAATATAATTATGTATAAATGGAATTGACAACGGAGTATTAGGAACTCTTGGGCCATAGCTTGTTTTACTTACAAAAAGAAAATCATTTACAAGTAATGATTTTTCCATAGAACCTGTCGGAATAGTATATGCTTCGAAAATAAAAAGACGGATAAGCGTTGCTGCTACTATTGCAAACACGGCAGCATCGATCCACTCCCTCGCTCCTGATTTTTTATGTTTTCTCGCCGCTTCTGCACCAATGAACTTTGTATTCTTGTTGTTAGCGATGTAAGGAAAATATAATGGCGCAAGTAACGAGGCAGCGGCATGATCTAAGAAAGAAAATTTTCCAAAGATCTTGGCAAACTCAATAAAAATTCCCATGCTTATGAACCAACCGCCAACAGGAATGAATTGCCAGAAAACCCAATGCTTTGGCCGCTGTGCAAGTTCCTGCATGATCCATGTGTTATAAAAAGGAACAAAGGCTTTCCAGGCCGGGGCCCCAGCCTTTTGAAACAATTTATAAAAACCAAAAGCAGGAAGAAAAACAATAAGGGTACCAATCAGGTAGATGATGAATAAGTGCTGTAAAGGCATTCAGTGATTTTTAATGCGGACAAAGATAGTGGTTACCGTTTATTTCATTCTGGAGGAGTAATGACAGGCGGCTATCAGGGTTTATAAGCCTCACAAAGGAAATGTTAATGATGAAAAATCTATTTAGGCACAACATATGCCTTGACGTCTTCAGTTGAGATCGTTTTACCTGAAAGGATGATAAGTCTTTCTACCACGTTTCGCAATTCACGAATATTACCCGTCCAGTTATATTCCTGCAATAATTTTAATGCTTCGTCATCGATATTCTTTTTAGCAACACCATAGTCGGTGCATATATCAGAAAGAAACCTGTCAACAAGCAATGGGATATCATCTTTTCTTTCATTAAGCGAAGGAACATGAATAATAATAACCCCTAAGCGATGATAAAGATCAAGACGAAAACGCTTTTCCTCCACTTCTTTCAGCAGGTCTTTATTTGTAGCTGCGATCACTCTTACATCCACATTAATATCTTTATCAGCTCCTACACGGGTTATCTTTCCTTCCTGCAATGCACGCAAAACTTTTGCCTGCGCATTCAAACTCATGTCACCAATTTCGTCAAGAAATAAAGTTCCCCCATTCGCTTGTTCAAATTTTCCAATACGTTGTTTTATTGCTGAAGTAAAAGATCCTTTTTCATGACCAAATAATTCACTCTCGATAAGTTCACTTGGGATAGCTGCGCAATTCACTTCTACTAACTGGCCGGCAGCACGGCTGCTTTTTTCATGTACCCATCTTGCTACTAACTCTTTTCCTACTCCGTTTTCTCCGGTAATAAGAATTCTTGCCTCAGTGGGCGCCACTTTTTCGATCGTCTCTTTTATCTTTTTTATCGGATTTGATTCACCGATCATTTCCTGCACACGATTCACTTTGCGCTTCAACACTTTTGTTTCAGTAACCAAAGAACTTCTATCCATTGCATTGCGAATGGTAATAAGCATCCGGTTCAGATCAGGAGGTTTTGATATATAATCAAACGCTCCTTTTTTAACGGCATCTACCGCAGTCTCTATATTACCATGACCAGAGATCATGATCACAGGAACATCTGCATTTGATTCAGTGGCCTTCTGTAAAAACTCAATACCATCCAACTTTGGCATCTTAATATCACAAAGCACCACATCGTAAGATCTTTCTTTGAATTTTTTTAATCCTTCCTCTCCATCACCAGCTTCTTCTGTTTTATATCCTTCGGCAGAAAGAATTTCGGTAAGCGCCTTGCGGATCGCTTTTTCATCATCAATAATTAGTATATCAGCCATAGCGTAAGGTTGTTCAATTGCCGTGAAAATAGCTCAAATCAGGAACATCTTAAAAAATCATTAACATGAAATGAATATGGAATAAAATGGTTGGTGTTTCTCTCCAAAAACCCACAACCATGCCAATATACATTCAATTCCTTTCAGCCCTGTTGTTTACCGTCAGCTCATGCGTAAATGCAGAAAATAGCATTGAAACAAAACCAACCAATAAAACAACCGGGATCAACCCCGAAACAATAAGGGGAATTTCCTTACCACAGGGATTCAATTATGTGGACGATGGCGATTCAGCTTATTCAAATTGGCTACTTGATCTGAAACTTAAAAAAAGCAAAACGGTTTATCTCTACAATGGAAAGTTAAAATCAAACCAGGATGCGCAATATGCCGTAATGAATATTGACATTGGAAAAAAAGATCTCGTTCAATGTGCAGATGCAGTAATGAAGTTGAGGGCCGATTATTTTTTTGAAAAAAATTTGTATGATCGAATAAAATTCTTAGCTACTTCCGGAGATGAGATATCTTTTGAAAATTGGTTAAAAGGCGTCAGGTGGAAAGCACAAGGCAATAAACTAATATCATACACTATAAATAAAGTGAGAAACAATATTCAACAAGAGTATAATTTGTTTATGGAACTTGTTTTTTCCTATTGCGGCACTTACTCTTTATCAAAACAATTAAAAGTGGTTAATGATAGCGGAACAATACAACCGGGTGATGTTTTTGTTTACGGAGGCTTTCCGGGTCATGCAGTTACAGTTATGGCAGTCGCAAAAAATGATGAGGACGAAAAAATATTTCTTTTATCCCAGGGCTATATGCCGGCACAGGACATTCATATTTTAAAAAATTATGCGAATAATGATCTAAACCCCTGGTATGCTATTTCAGAAATTTATCCATTATATACACCTGAATGGCAATTCAACATTGGCAGCTTAAAGAGATGGTAAAATTGAGGGCAAAATCTCCAAATAGCCCTTTCTAGGGGTTGGGGTTAATAATAGAGGCCGGGTAGAAACCCAGCCTCGTTGTAAAATCCAATATCCTATGAAAAACCGAGGCGAAGATGCGTATAAAAGGCCAAACCGTTGCATAACAACCGAACTATTTTTCAAATAAATAATATTGTGAAAACTATAAAAAAATCCTGCACTCTTATTAAGAATGCAGGACATTATTAAAAGAGAAATTTATTTTTTCATATACATCACGTCTTTTACCAGCTTCACTGTTCGTGAAACATCTGGCAATGCTAAGGCAACAAGATTGGGTGCATAATGCAAAGGCGCATCTGCAGCAGTTATGCGACGAATAGGTGCATCTAAATAATCGAATCCTTCTTTTTGAATAGTGTAAGTTATTTCAGAAGAGATAGAAGCAAACGGCCATTGTTCTTCTACAATGACCAAACGATTTGTTTTCTTGACTGATTCAAGTATCGTCATCCAGTCAAGCGGACGAATTGTACGAAGATCGATCACTTCAGCGCTGATGCCCTCTTTTTCTAACTCATCAGCTGCGCCAAGTGCTACTTTCATCATTTTATTAAAAGAAACAATTGTTACATCACGTCCAACCTTTTTTACATCAGCTTTACCTAATTCAATATAATATTCTTCTTCCGGCACTTCACTTTTATCGCCATACATCACCTCGCTTTCCATAAACATTACCGGGTCTTCTTCGTAGCGGATCGACTGCTTCAGCAAACCCTTTGCATCATATCCAGTACTTGGAGACACAACTTTGATCCCGGGAATATTTGCATACAAAGCTTCAAATGCGGTTGAGTGCTGAGCACCTAACTGGCCGGCTGAACCATTGCCGCCTCTAAAAACGATCGGGCAATTAACCTGGCCTCCACTCATTGCCAGCATTTTGGAAGCAGTATTTAATATTTGATCCAAAGCCAGAACTGCGAAATTCCAAGTCATGTACTCCACAATGGGTCGTAAACCATTTTGCGCAGCCCCAACGCCTACTGCTGTAAAACCTAATTCAGAAATTGGAGTATCAATTACCCTTTTAGGACCGAATTCGGCTAACATCCCTTGGCTAACTTTGTAAGCGCCATTGTATTCTGCCACTTCCTCTCCCATCAGGAATACCCTGTCATCACGTCTCATCTCTTCAGTCATTGCTTCACGGAGTGCTTCACGAAATGCGATTGTTCTTGCCATTTAACCTTACAAATTTTGAAGGGCAAAAATAAGTGAGCCTGTCAATATAACCTAAAGGGAATGTACCTCCTTGATAAAAGCTTCAAGTTTGTTAGGATCAAGTCGTCCTTCGGTTCTTACACCGCTGCAAATATCGACAGCAAACGGTTGAACTGTCTTTATCGCCTGGCGAACATTATTTGCATGCAACCCGCCGGCAAGAAATACAGGGATATTAACTGCTTTCACAATTTCCCGGCTTAGATCCCAATTATGAACATTCCCAGTACCACCTAAGGTTTTTAAACTGGCTTTGGGATTACCGCTGTCAAGTAATAATGCATCAACATTTGGAGAAATGCGAACAGCTTCATTAATACTTTCTTCGCCTGTAACATGAATGACCTGTACAATTTTTAAATGTGGTAATGCAGTTCTTATATCAGAATATGTTCCATTTATCAATTCATCCACGATCTGCACTGTATTTGTATCCACTCTTTTTACATGATAAATTATTTCTTCAGATGATTGTTCGCTTGTTAATAAAAATGAAGCGATCGGCGGATGAATTGTTTTAACTATTTCAGCGATCAGCCAATCAGGGATCGGCCCTGGCCCACTAGGCATTTTTCCAACAAGCCCGAGCGCATCAGCGCCATATTCGATAGCCATCTTTGCTTCGATCAAAGAAGAGATACAGCAGACTTTAATTCGTGTACGCATAACTTTTATAAAAATAAAAGCATTTAAATTAAATACGCTAGAAAAGCTTAAAGTCTTTTCATCATCAACCAATCGGTTTGCTCGTCATCGCCTAAAATAAAATCCTGTTCGCTAAATTTTTCAAACCCCCACTTTGTGTAAAAAGCAATAGCCCGGGGGTTTTTCTCCCAAACACCTAACCAGATAATCTCTTTTTTTAATTCTTTGGCAATAAAAATACATTGACGCATCAATTGCTGACCAACACCTGTGCCTAAATAGCTGTTCACCGAATAAATTCTTGCGATCTCAATTGAATCTTTGTTTTCGAATTCAGGGATTTTTTTTCCTTCTCTCATTCGTACATAGCCAACCGGAATATCGCCATCGAAGGCAAGCAAAAAAGTATTACCTGGCTCGTGCACTTCTTTTATTAATTTTTCACGGGTAAACTGTTCATTCATGAATTTATCCATATTCCCCTTTGTGTTCACATATCCAAAGGTTTCATGAAAAGTTCTGCGACTTAGATCGGCTATCAGCTCTGCATCGTCGGCTGTTGCAAACCGGATAAGAAATTCCTGCATAGATGCAAACTAAGAAAACAAAAGAAAAGAAATCAAAAAAAACTGTCCCGCTTAAGGCGGGACAGTTTTTTCATCATGGAGTATATATGAAGAACTACTGGGTCAGTATAATTCTTTTTCTCCCGGCCCAGAGTGATTGCATTGATCAGGTTTTCATAGATGATTCGTTGGTGAATGAGAAAGACAATAATGATGCCGTTTGAAAATAATGTTGAAAACTAAAAATAAAGTTCCGCCTTGGAAGCAAGCATCTTATGATCTGTAAAACCATGATCCCATGTGCTACATTCTTTGTTTGAGACCTAACATAAAAAATGCTTTCGTAAAATTACCTTGCACTTTTTCAAATAAAAAAAGCGAAAAGCTTTTAATAGCTGGAATTAATTTTTAGTTTAGCGTTTTAATATTCTATCCCAGATCCACCTCCTTCGAATTTCCGTACTCTATCCACTTCTATTGACTTACCATTTTAGCAGTTTATTTGACTTGATTTAGATGAATACTCTATTGGCAAAGAACACGTCTTATCAATGTTCTTCATTTGCTATCCCTCCTGATAATTCTTAGTGTACCGAAAAAAGATGGGGCTTTAATTAAGCCAGTGAAAATGGTTAGTGAGAAATATCCTCTATTATTTTAAATGATCCTGATTTTCTATTTCCGTATTTATTTTATCTAAAATAACCCTATATGAAAAGTATGCTTTACCCTGAAACCTTTCCTTACCCGAACCGGTACGGAATTACAAAAGTTATTTCTCCTGCCTGGAAAAATAATTTACAAGAGTTCCATCTGAAAATATTATCAATTTTTCTTGCGGCATTATTATATGCCATGTCCGGTTTTGGACAGGGGCCCTGCCCCGACGCTAATTGTAATTCTGGCGATATCCGTATCACCAAAGTTGAATTATTGCAATTAGATGGTTCGCAGTTGCCAAGCTCTTGCGCTGCCGGAACAAGCTTGCAGATCAAATTGCGAGTAACATTTGATGTAACTTCTGCAACCCGGTATGGGTTTATTGTTGTTTCAAGTATTTATATTAATAACAGTTTAGCCGGAACTATTGCCAGTTGTGACCCGTCCACTTTTTCGCAGGGTATTCATACAATGGATGTGGCTCAGTACGTAAATGGTAATCCTATTATGCTTGCCTGCGGTTCTATGATACAGTTAAAGGACACTTATACTGCATGGGATCAGCAAGTGGCAACAGCCAGTCATCCCGGCATTTGCACATATTTAAATTCAAATGGCTCAATTAGTGATTGCTCCACAATTGCCCCGAAATGTAAATTTTATGGAGAGAATGAACCGATTATTGTAGTAGCCCCTTTGGTTGCAAGCTTTACGGCTCTCGAAGGTGCTTGTAATGGTCTTAAAAGAACCTGGACGTTTACAAGTACTACTGTTGGCGGTACTGCTCCGTATACATATACATGGAATTTTGGTGATGGTACACCGGCTTTGGTAACTACACAAAATCCCGTCACACATGATTATGCCTATGGTGTATCCGGAAATGTGAACGTAACACTTAGTGTTGAAGATGCAGCCACGCCAACACATAATGTAAGTGCAACGCTGCCACAAACAATTTCAGTAACCAGTTGTTGTACTGCTTCTACAGTTCCAACAGGAGCAACAGCAGCAACTCCTGCTATATGTAGCGGCGGCAATACCAATATAAGTGTAACAGGCGGTTCATTGGGTACTGGCGCATCATGGAAATGGTATGTTGGTGGTTGCGGAGCTGGTGTTTCAATCGGAACAGGTGCAACAATAAATGTAAATCCAACTGTCACTACTACCTATTATGTAAGAGCTGAAGGCGATTGTGGCACTACTTTATGTGCTTCTATAACTGTAACTGTAAAAAATCCTTCTGTAGATCCAACGGGTGCTTCGGCAATTTCACCTAGTATCTGTTCAGGTCAAAGCACAGATATCAGCGTGACCGGTGGCTCATTAGGTACAAACGCCGTTTGGAAATGGTATGCAGGTGGATGTGCAAGTGGTGCTTCCATTGGAACAGGATCAACTATTACTGTTAGCCCGACAACTACTACTACTTATTATGTAAGAGCTGAAGGTGATTGTAATAATACAATATGTGCACAAGTAACAGTGACTGTAAAAACTCTTTCAACAACTCCAACAGGAGCTTCGGCAGTATCATCTCCTATTTGTCTTGGTGGCAATACAAATATTAGTGTTACAGGCGGATCATTAGGAACTGGTGCATCATGGAAATGGTATGCGGGTGGTTGTGCAAGCGGTGCTTCAATTGGAACAGGTGCAACGATCAATGTTAGCCCGTCTACAACCACAACATATTTTGTAAGAGCAGAAGGTGATTGTAACAATACAACTTGTGCATCAGTACAGGTTGTTGTTAATCCAACTTCGGTTGGAGGCACACTTGCAGAAAGTAAAACAATTTGTGCTGGTTCCAATAGCGGCCTTTTAAGTCTTACTGGTAGTGTAGGCAGTGTTCAGCGATTTGAATCTTCTACAACAAGTGCAGTCGCAGGCTTTTCAACAATAAGCAATACAGCAGGAGTAACAAGTTATACATCAGGTGCTCTTACACAAGACACATGGTTCCGTGTTGTTCTAAAAAGTGGTGTATGTTCTGAAGCAACATCAAACGCAATAAAAATTACTGTGCAACAACCGATCGGCAATAACACAATTGCTGCATCGCAAACTATATGTTCAGGAAATATTCCTGCAGCATTAGCAGGATCAACACCAACGGGTGGTGATGGAAATTATTCTTATCAATGGCAAATAAAAACTACGGGCAGTTTCTCAAATATTTCCGGTGCAACCGATAAAGATTATGCACCTGGTGCATTATCTCAAACAACAGAGTTCAAAAGAATGGTAACAGCTGGTTCTGCTTGTTCAAATAGTGCAAGTGCTGCAGTTACTATTACTATAAGTCCGGAGTCGCAAGTATATGCGATCAGCGGAAGTAATTTCTGTGCCTCGGCTCCGAATACCGGAACAGTTAAGTTGATGAGCTCCTATCCGGGTGTTAGTTACCAACTGAAGAAATCAAGTGATAACAGTGATGTGCAAGCTCCTCAAATCGGAACAGGATCAGCCCTTACATGGACAGGTCTTGCTGCGGGAAGTTATTATGTATTTGGAACTGGCCTTGCTCCTACTTATTGCACAAGTCAAACAGCAACGATCAATGTTGTTATGTTTGATTGCTCAGTGTTCTATACATTAACACAAGGTTATTATGGTGGCAAAAATGGTAAGAGTTGTATTGGCTCTAACCCGGTTAACACAATTAAGTATTTATTAGGTAGTGTTGACCTTGTAACTGGCTCAATTAATTCTGTTACTGTGCCTGCATCAAATGATGGTGCAATCAAACTGAATCAAACAATGCCGGGCGGTAATACACCAACTCCATTGCCTGCAGGCAACTGTATCATCACAACGGGATGTTTTGTTTCGCCAACATATTTAACACAACAAGGAAGGATAAACAATATATTGTTATCTCAAACCATAACACTTGGCTTGAATGTAAGATGGAACAATGGTGAATTGTTACTGTTCCCGATCAAGAGTGGTTATTTGACAACACAAAAAATGAAAGGTTGTATCCCGAATGCAGTGCTGGTGGAAACTTGTGAAAGCGGTACGATCTCGTCAATACTCATGAATCAAAATGTTGTAGATTATCTTGGAGCAAACGGAACTGTTGCTGATCTGTTACAACTTGCGAATGATGTATTGGGCGGTTCAAAAATTCCGGGAGTTAATGGAGTGCCTTCTTATTCAAATGTGAATGATGCAGTAGATTGTATTAACCAATCATTTGATGAAGGCCGTCGCTTCCTGAACTATTTTGGCACAAAACAAACTTGTGAAATATTGTTCCCTTCACCTGCATTACCTACTAGCGCAACAACCACAACACTTGTTTCAGCTTATAGGGAGCCAACAGATGCGATCACTGTTTCTGCTTATCCAAATCCATTCTCTGATAATATTAATTTCCAGGTGGAAACAAAACAATCAGGACAAGGAACGCTGGAAGTATATAATATGACAGGACAAAAAATAAAAACTGTTTTCAGCGGATATATGAATGCCGGCAGACAGCGATTCAGCATGAATGTTCCCGCTGGTCAAACCTCAGCCCTGTTTTATGTTTTCAGAATGGGCAACCAAAGAGTATCAGGTAAATTATTACATCAAAGTCGTTAAAAGGGATACCGGTTCGGATAAAAAGGTAAAGGTGGCCAATTGGTCACCTTTTTTATTATAAGAATCAAAAACTCTTTAACGATTTCTGTCTGGTTATTTCCAATGCTTTTCTAACGGCTGCTTCTGCATCAAGTATACCGCCTGTGATGCTTAAACTGCTAAATGGTACAGAGGTTCCTTCATCTCTCAAAACTGCTAATCGCTGAGGTGGCAGTGAAGGATCAACGTAATGTGGTCTGATGACAGTGATATCAGGACGATAGGTGGATTCAAGAATGATTTTTTTGATCTGTAGCATTGTTAATGCCGGAAAATAGGATTTCAACAATGCCGCCACGCCAACTACAAATGGCGCAGCATTACTCGTACCGCCGGCATAACCATAATGATTATTTACAAAAGGACCGTATGAATCGTATCCAGGAGCAAACAGATCCACGGTATGCTTACCATAGTTAGAAAAGTACGCTGCTAAATGTGAATCAAGAGTTATACGGGAGCAACCCACCTGTATCACATTTTCCGCAAGCTTCCCATCTTTAAATTTTGTACTCGGATAATAACTAGCCGTATCACAATCATTACCATCATTACCGGCTGCATGTATTATTAAAACATCATGTGCAGCGGCATATTTTATAGCATCATCTACTACCTGTTTATGAGAAGAGAATTGTTTTCCAAAACTGAGATTTAAAACTTTCGCTCCATTATCAACAGCGTAACGGATCGCATTGGCTACATCTTTATCTCTTTCGTCGCCACCGACACCGGATTGTGCACATAATATCTTTACATTATCAGCAATGCCGTCCATACCTATACCATTATTCCTGTTAGCACCAATAATTCCTGCAATATGCGTATCATGATCGGTTGTCATCTCAGGTGTAAAATCTTTAAAGAATGGACTGCCGTAGTTATGCTCAGTCATATTCAAGGGATCATCGCCAACTATTTTCAACGGATCATAATCCAGGTCATAAAAATCCAGGAACCTGTCAAGGTAATTCTTGAAAGCGATCCAGCGTGGCGGAAAATTCTGAATAAAATTTTTAAAAACAATCCCATCCCGGGGTGGAAAAAATTTTCCCTGCAAAGCTTTATGTGCTGCCTTGACCATCTCATCTGATCCCGGGTCAAATGCTATAAAATTCACCCACGAAATTCCGTCATAAGAAGTTTTATCAGCGATCTTTCTTAGCGCTTCAAAAAAACCAGCTGAATCATTTATTATTAATTTATACGCGGGAACATACTGGTAATTTTCTGCCCATTCTTTTTTTGCTCTTTGATAAAGATCATATTCCTCCTTCTCCTGCGGCTTGAGTTTATTTGGATCGGCCTTGTCATATTTATCTTTCCAGATCTTATAGATATACGTCACATCTTTTTGCAATCGCGGAACTGGGTTACCTTCTTTATCACACATAAAATTCCAGCCTCTTATATCATCTATATAACCATTTTTATCATCATCAACCCCATTGTTCGGGATCTCTTTTGTATTCGTCCATGCTATTCCTTTCAGGTCCTCATGAGTAACATCATAATTACCTATCAAACCGACAATAACTGTTTGCGATTTCCTTCCTTTTAATAATTCATAAGCCCGGTATAAATTGATGCCGCCTGATGAATCCTTCGCTCCCATATAAAATCTTTTTTCCGGAGCGTCATATATAATTGAAGCGAGACTATTTTTATCAACACTCTTTCCTGTAATTGTAACACGAGCAAAAAAATTAACCCTTTGTCCACAAGGATCATTGATGTTTTTCAATAAAAATCCTTCAGGGTTCTGATACCATTCAA
Source organism: Chitinophagaceae bacterium (assembly GCA_036005825.1). Taxonomy (GTDB): domain Bacteria; phylum Bacteroidota; class Bacteroidia; order Chitinophagales; family Chitinophagaceae; genus VBAS01. The sequence continues at coordinate 13,550 of DASYQG010000705.1, forward strand.
TCTTATACCAGCCTGATGTGCCATTAGCACACGGTGTTAATCCTGAAATTTTCTGAATGTACAGGCTATCGTTGCGAAAAGAAAAGATCATTGATTCATAGAGTGTTCTTCCTTTTTCATTAAGAATAAAGAAGCTGTCTTTTTTAAAAATAAGTTGAATATCTGCCGCGACTGGTATTTGAGCATGCGCAGACCATGCCGTATTGCTAATGGAGTTTTGAGCAGTTACTCGCAGCATAAAAGAAAATATGAATGCTGCCGTTAAGATGGTTTTCATACAAGAGGTATAAGGTGATGAAATAATTATCTCTTGTTTGCGGCAGAGGAAAAATGGGACTATAAAATTAAACCCTTTTCAGATTAACTGGTTTTTTTCTTTTTTAATAAAAAGGGAAAAGGCTCCAGCTTGCATCTCCACCTCTTTAATTTACTTTTATCATTCTTTCAAATCGATTGGCTGTAAACGCAGCAGCTCTCCCATTACAATCATCATTAATGTTACGTAATAAAAACTGATCGCCATTGCTGAACCACTCAATGCGATACCATCCTTCAGTTCCTATGGCACATGCTCCAGTTCCTGATACTTTTTTTATTTGTAAACTATCATGATGTTGTGAAAAGATCATGACCTCTGGTTCCCGGCCTGATGTAAACAAGATCGATAAGGTATCTTTCTTAAAATCTAAAAGTATTCTGGGTGCGTCCGTTTGCGGTTTCCATTTACTGTCAACAAGAGAAGTTTGAGAAGATCCCGCTAATGAAAAAAGAAAAACGATCATGAGGAAGAAAATCTTTTTCATAAAAATGTTTTAGAATTTTCAAATCCTCTTTTTGTGGCAGAAAAGAAATGGGAGCATAAATTTAGGATAGTTTATGCTCCCTTATTCCGAACCAACGACAATGTTTTTCATTGATATTGTCTGAGGAACCTACTGCGTCAGCGTTATGGATCCAATATCCGCTACCTCGCCAATTGTAACTGTAATATTATTTATTGTCTGATCGATATACCCATTGTTTGCATCTATTAATACGGACCATGTTCCTGGAGGCACGCCACGAATTAAAAATTCACCGGTTACCGGATCTGGAATTGCATTTACAACACCACCAAGACCATTTGTTGCCTGTATAGTTGCATTTGCGGCCACCGGAGAAACAACTCCTTTGATCGCACCACTTGTTGCTTCGGTAAAAGTGCGGATCACCGGTTTTAAAATATAATTACCGGCGCCATTATCAACGATCGAATGCAACATATCAAAATCTATCCAGAGTTTATATTCAACACCTCCGACAAGATCGGCATGAATATTAAACTTTAATCCAGACTCCTGACCTGACGGAACTTCTAATGGCAGATCCGATGCAACACCATTTACCACAATTGAATTGTTTTTTCCAAGTATCAATCTTAATTGAGAAACTTTACCAGCAGGTAATTCAAAAGTTGATAAAAGAGTTTCCATTCCATTAGTAAACTCAAGCAGATTATAAGTAACAGGAGAAACAGTCATTGGCATAGTCGTCCAACCACCTTCACCCGGATCTGAACTTGCTTTTACTTGTATACCCACCACCTCGATATTAACTTCATCATAATCGGCTGGTGCATCGGTGAGGTAAACTGTTAACCTCGATTTCTCCGCATCTTTTTTACAATATGCTCCCGAGAATATAAGTAATGCGGAGAATGCAATACTTAAGAACAAACGCACTGTTTTCATAAAGTAAATTTTAGTTGTGTACTAAAGACAATAATAGTGCCTTTGTGCCAATAGCGCCATAGCTTAATTACGATACACGAAGTTTTTACTGGTAAAAAAAGCATTTCCCGGACGAATACTACGGTAAACTCCCTGCTAAAAAAACCAAGAGGAATTTAACCGCAAAGACGCAAAGAACACAAAACCGTAGCTACCTTAATATCTTCTTTGCGTCTTTGTGGTTAATAAAAAAGCTTCCCAATCAAGAGAAGCTTAACACAATTAATCCATAACCGTTAAACTATCTTATCATCAGATCATTCATAACTCATGATCCATAATTCTACAATAAAACCTGATCGATCGCCTCATTCACATTATCCATTGAAAAAGGTTTTTCCAAAAAAACATCAGCACCATTTTCCAACGCAATATCACGGGCAGTACCAAAACCGGAGATCATAATGATCTTTATTCCCGGATATTTCTTCTTTACGTAAGTGATAAAGTCAACACCAAATCCATCCGGAAGCTGGTTATCGAGGATGATCACAGAAGGTTTATTCTTCTGCAGGTATTCATCTGCGTCCAACAAATTGTTTACATAATTCAACTCAAATTTTCTGTCAGAGAGGATAAGGCCAAGTACGAGACACATCTCACCCTGGTCTTCCACAACAAGCAGTTTCTTTGCTTGCCTGGTTTTTGTCAAAGTAGCATTAGGCATAATAAGGATTTTAGGTTAAGGTAGTTTTCAACCAGGGAGGGATTATTGAAGGCAAATACATTGCAAAAATCTTGCCTGCTCTGAAGCAGATGGGTGGGACTTGTAAAAAAGAAATTTTCCTTCGTTACTATTCAACGCCTCAATACACAAGATAGTATATGTCCTAACATCCACTTTGCGTCATCACAGTGTTTCCACTTTCCAACTCGCTGCAAATCTGCATTGCAAAAGGAGCTGTTAGAACATCGACATGAATAAAAATATTTCCCGGGAATGCATTCTGCCTTCCTTGCGCCTTTGATGCAAAAAATAAAAAGCTTCCCAAATTAATGAGAAGCTTCAATCCAATTAAATATAAAATCCGTAAGGGTATCTGTGAGATCAAAAGCTAGTCTTTATTGCCACGTATAAGTCTTACAAAACGGAAATAAATAAACGCGACAATCAAGATGAGAAAACACAGAATCATATAACTGGTCTTCATAGGGGTAGATTTTATTCAATGATCACCTCTAAAATAATGCCTTTATACTCTCTTATAAAGGAAAGAATACGATAAACGCAATTTTGACTAGTAGAAAAAAAATTTATATGGGAAACCTACGTAGATAAACTTTCTGATAAAACACACAAATGCGTGACGAAAACAAAAAGCTTCCCAAACCAGGAAGCCATTATTAATTATTAATTTTTAATTCACGTTTTCGATAACCATCGCTGATGCACCACCGCCCCCATTACATATCCCCGCTGCGCCATACTTCGAAGAGTTTGCTTTCAATACATTTATTAAAGTAACAATGATTCTTGCACCACTTGCACCCAGTGGATGACCAATAGAAACAGCGCCGCCATGCACATTCACTTTTGATGGGTCAAGCTTCATTCGTTTTGTGTTTTCAATACCAACAACAGCAAACGCTTCATTCAGTTCCCAGTAAGAAATATCTTCCATCTTCAATCCTGCTTTAGCAACTGCTTTTGGAACAGCAAGCGAAGGTGTAGTCGTGAACCATTCAGGTGTCTGCTCTGCATCAGCATAAGAAAGAATTTTTGCAATAGGTTTTAATCCCAATTCCTTTGCTTTTTCTTTACTCATCAATACCAGGGCAGCAGCGCCATCATTCATATTGCTTGCATTCGCAGCCGTAACTGTTCCTCCTTTTTCAAATGCAGGGTTCAACGTTGCTATCTTATCAAACTTTACATTATAAGGTTCTTCATCTTTTACAAACACAACAGGATCACCTTTGCGTTGAGGAATAACCACCGGCTCAATTTCATTATTGAACTTACCATTCTCCCATGCTGCCTGGCTGCGTTTATAACTT
>DASYQG010000706.1:0-5101 GCA_036005825.1 Chitinophagaceae bacterium
CTGCGACGTCGGGTAATATTCAAACCCCAGTTTTGAATATCGTTTTTTCCAAAACGTATAGCTGAATAAGGAATGAACATTTCAAAACTCCAGCCGTCGTCATGAATAACAGCGCCGCTTTTCCATACAGCGTTCCAGGTAAAATCCTCGCCTCCATTATTACCACCCGGAGACATCTTCGCATCCCATTGTTCATTTAATGGCGTAACGAAATATTCAAAGCCATTCAGCTTATCAAAATAAGTGTCGAAAATGATCCCGATATAATCGTTAGCGCCAAAACCGTCACGACCTGATAATTCTCTTGCGATGCTATCTTTTGTTTTTTCGTAGCAATAGCCGCCAAAAAAAATTCCTTCATCATTATACATCAGGTAAGTTTCTGTTCTCACATCGTGAGCTTCTACAGCACCCATCTTTGGGCGAAACTCAACAAGGTCGGTCATTAAGGCTGCATCTTTCCATGCAACATCAGTCAGCAAGCCATCGATCTTTACAGCTTGCGTAGTTCTTTTAGCCGGTAATTCTTTTCGGGATACTGTTTGTGCATTTACAAACAATGTAAGCAATAGCAGACCTGCGAGGGACAAGTTGGTTTTGTGGTTCATGGTTATACTCTTATGCTCTTATGCCTTAACGAACGAAAATCTTGATTGTTACACTTAAATGTTATAGTTACTAAAACATTCGTAGAATAAAAATAGCAGCATCCGGAAGACGAATACTAATGAATTAGTTGAATGGCATTTACTACTTGACGAGTGGTTAAAAATCAAGGACGTTAACTTTTTATTAGGAAAATAAAAGAGCTGAAGGTGAGTCAGCTCTTGGAAGTGGAAAATGATGGCGTTAATTCTGAAAGATGTTGTAAGGATTACAATCGGTTCATTGGTTTGTAATATCAATCTCAACTGTCACACCCCCGCTTCTTGGAGGAAGTTTAATGTCCTGAATTCGAAATTTTTTATTTATATATGGCAATGATGCTACAAATTTTGACACATCATATAACTCGAACTTCTTATTTCTTAAATAAATATTTCCAATTCCAGCTAGATTGATATCTCTTAGAATAAAGTAGTCCAGAAACAATTTATCAAATAAACCGCCAGCGAAGATTTTCAATTGTTGAATTTCAAAGGTGATTGAAACATCTGAGCCAATTTTAACGGATGGAGAAACGCTGGCTATTTTTATCCATTCCCATCTATCAATACAAACCCAAACGCAAATCGGCCCTATGTGCCTGCAACATTTAAATCTTGGGACCTTCATCCACAATTCGCCTGTCGCACTTACTTTTACCTTTATATTAGCTGCTTTAAAATTCGGACTGTTAACTGTTAGGGTAGGTCTGTCGTATAGTTCTGCCTTCGCGTAAGATAAATGTGCCCTCACAAAATCCAACTTAGATGTAACAGCCATCTTGGATAAGTCTGTGAGAATGGTTTTAACATCAGCCTTTTGCCATGTTTTTAATTTTGCAATAGAAATATCTCCGCCTTCAAAATCGCTCGGCAGTGGTCCTGTGTAACCAGGTTCGGTTTGTTTTTTTACAGCATAATCATAGTTGTCAATTACTTCATTTACCTCTTCCATTGAAGTAAGCCATTGATTTTTTAATTCTTTTTTCAATTCAAGATCATTAACATCAGCCATTCTTGTTGCTTCTCCATTTACGCCCCAGGAGAAAAGTGACTGCATTTCATCATAGCCATAAACTTTATCGAATTCATCGAATTTGGATGTTGGATCAAATGCGGCTAGGTTTTTTGGAAATGGACTATTATGCTCAAATAAGACTAATGGTATATCCATTGAAGTCAAAATCTTATCAAAGGCCGACTGATTTATTTCAGTTTTTAGATCTTTTGATTGAGCATCTGCAATTAAAGGAAGTGCCAAAAGCAAAATAAAAATCTTTTTCATAATTGTAAATTTTATTTCCCAAATATTCAAACAGAACCTGCTTTTTTAAAGATGAGATTAACCTGAAATGTTACCGTGAAAACACCGGTTAAATAAAGTGATTAAGCTCTCGAAGACTGTTTTTGGAGAATAGATATTTGTGCGGTATCTTAATTTATTCTTTCACCTAAACCATTTTATATGAGAAAGATGTCTTTTGAAGCCTGCATAAAATATTTCAGTTTCTTTATTCTTATGTTTTTGGCTTATGGAAGTATTGCTCAATGTAAACCTGAAGAGTATCCAGAAAAGTGTCAATTGCCATTCATGTGGTCAAAAAACGATCCCCAATTGATAAAGAGGTTTGTCTCAAAAAAATTGCCTTTAATAAACAATCATACTGGAGTGTTACAGCCGAGCTCTTTCACATTGCGTAACTTTTTGGGGATGATTAAATATTTTAAAGAAACCTATGGCGCAGATTTTCAATGCCTGCATGTATATATTGTAGCGTATTCAAATGAGGGCTCACCATATGTTCCTGAAGATTGTGGAAATCTTCTAACGCTATTATTTGCTCCTGCAAAAGCTTATGTTAATCCTACAACTAAAACTGATCTAGCTTATTTTAACATTCCACCGGAAACACTTTTTGACCCAACTCAAATTGCAAAGTTTATAATTAAAAATCCAGATTTACCAACAGAGTGGAGAAGAAATTATATAAATAAAATTATGCCTGCTATGTATAAAACTATTGATGATACCGAGCCAGATAATTATGATCATGATAATCTAGCCGACACAAAATGTATAACATATTGTGCAGTGGATCTTCTACAATTACTATATGAAAAAGAGTACACACATACAGACAAGAAAACAAATAAAGAAATCAAATACAGCCCTGATATGCAGGTAAGCTTTGCTGCATTTGGTAGTAAAGGCAATCCGAGACGTTCTGACATTGCAAAGAAGCGCCTTTTTCTACAATTTGATTTCTTAGATGAAGAGGGCACAGTTAGATATTTAGAAGATACTAAGGAATATGATAAGAGGCCAAAAGCAATAAACGAAAATTGCAAGAACTGTGTACCAATAACCATAAAGGAGTTAAACAACGGACAACTTTGTCCGCCTTCTACCAACTGTCCAAATAACTAAGCAAATAGAATGTTTAAGGGCTATTTCAATATTATCGGTATTGCTGAATGGTGTTGCTTTGTAGCTGCTTTATTATTGCTGGATAAAAAAACCACTTACTGGCGTTTTTTTCAACTGTTTCTTTTTATCACCATTTGTGTGGAAACAATTGGCTGGTATATGAATTATATTATACGACGCCCTACAAATGCTTTACCGTTTAACTTTCTTATGTTGGTAAGCTTTATGTTTTTTATTTGGTTATTTACCAAGCCTATAGAAATGCAAAGGACAAAAACTAAACTTCAATTTTTGATTCTGTTGTTTTGCATCATTGGATTGGTAAACTTTTTCTTATTTCAAAAATTTTGGAAATATAATTCATATACCCAGCTTTTAGGCGATATTATCCTGGTAGGAATTTCTGCTTATTTTCTTATTTCAATATTGAAAGCGCCGGAGTATAAAAATTTATTCGGCTATGAATATTTCTGGTTGGCCAATGGGTTGATCGTTTCGTCAATGGGAAGCATGCTGCTTTATTATTTTGGAGATTCACTTTATGCTTATTATAAAGAAACCAAAATTCCTGTTTATGATTATATAAATTCTGTTTTGAATATCGTACTTTATGGCAGCTTAATTATCGCCTTTATATGTCGTCGCAAAACTACCAGATCGTAACAGGTGTTGTTATAGCAACCATTGTGTTTCTCCTGGCAGGGTTTATTATTATTATTCTTATTGCTTACTCAAACAGCAGAAAGAAAAAATTTATTGAAGAAAAACAAATTATGCAATCTGAATTTCAAAATGAACTTCTCCAAACCCAACTTGAGATCCAGGAACAGACCTTGAAAAACATTTCACAGGAGATCCATGATAATATTGGGCAGGCATTGAGTTTGGCAAAATTGAATTTGAATACTATGCCTGCTATTGATGATGAAACATTGCAACAAAAGATTTTGAACTCAAAAGAGTTGGTAAGTAAGGCGATCACTGATCTAAGAGATCTAAGCCGCAGTCTTGATACAGATTATGTTCAGGAAATGGGTTTGCAAAGAGCTATTGAGTATGAAGTAGAGATGATTAGGAAAACAGGAACCGTTGAAACTAGTATGATAGTCGAAGGCTCCTTGTTTAGATTGGAAAAGCAAAAAGAATTAATTCTTTTCAGAATTGTGCAGGAGACATTTAATAATATTCTCAAACACGCCGGCGCAAAAAATATTAATGTAAATATTAATTATAGTACCACCGGTTTCACACTTAGAATAAAAGATGATGGCAAAGGAGTGAACCTTCAACCGCTTACTGATCGAGAAAATAATAATTTTGGTCTGGGCATTCGTAATATGCATAACCGTGCTAAATTGATCGGTGCCGAATTTAAAATGAATAGCATAATAGGCGAGGGTACTGAAGTAAAGATCATTTTACCAAATGAAGGAAACAATGAAAACAAATAATAAAGTAAAAGTAGCATTAGTTGATGATCATGTGTTGTTAAGAAACGGACTCGCTGGCCTTGTTAACAGCCTTGATAATTATTGCGTGATTTTTGAAGCTGATAATGGTATCGATTTTCAAAAAAAGATAAAAAGCGATAATATTCCCGATCTTGTTTTAATGGACATCAACATGCCCGAAATGGATGGTTTCGCTACTTCGCAATGGATCAAGCAAACTTATCCGCTGATCAAAGTGCTTGCCCTCTCAATGTACGATAATGAAAACTCCGTCATACGGATGTTTAAAGCTGGTGCAAAAGGATATATATTAAAAGACAGTGAACCTTCAGAGTTAAGAGCGGCTTTGGATTCAATAATGACGAAAGGGTATTATTATTCTGAGCTGGTTACAGGTAAACTTATTCATTCAATTAATACACTGGATGAAAATGCCGATGTAAGAAATCTTGTACAATTAAATGACAGGGAGGTTGATTTTTTAAAATATGCCTGTACAGAAATGACCTATAAGGAGATTGCTGATAAAATGTTCCTTAGTCCAAGAACAATTGATGGCTATCGCGATGCGCTATTTG